>NZ_JAKRFQ010000031.1 GCF_022347985.1 Photobacterium sp. OFAV2-7 | reverse complement strand
CTTCTTCTTCCGCGGTCAGAAGCGGAGAAAACCCGATCTCACCCAGGTAAAGCTGTGTCGCATCAAGGGCTTTCTGCGTGGCCCCATATTGCGAAATATCGACTTCATCACTCGTTGTTTCCGTCGATGCAGCTTTTTCCTCAACCTCTGCCGAGTCTAGTTCCACATCATCAAAGTCAAAGTTCTCGATATTTGTAGCAGTATTGCTTCTACTCATAGCGCCTCCCAGATGGCGAGTTAGCAAGACATTACAACTTCACTATGCCATGTTGTCTATTTCGGCAAGTACCGAAGCGGATTAACCGACTTACCTTTGTAACGGATCTCGAAATGTAGGCGAACACTGTTGCTACCGGAGCTTCCCATTGAAGCAATCTTCTGCCCCGCTTTTACCTTTTGTTGCTCTTTGACCAGCACCCTCTCATTGTGTGCATAAGCACTAAGATAGTCATCACTATGCTTAATAATCACGAGGTTGCCATAACCACGTAGGGCATTACCTGCGTATACCACCGTTCCTCCAGCTGAAGCCTTGACGGCCTGACCTCTTTTCCCGGCAATATCTATCCCTTTATTACCGTTTTCGGCATTGGAGAACTTGGCAATAACACGACCTTTGGTCGGCCATGACCAGCTGGCCACCTTGTTACTGTTATTCGCCTTACTTGTAACAACTTTGTTACTATTTGAATTTTGAGAGTACTCTTTTGTGCGAGCAGGATCAACATTTTTATTGGCTGTTTTTTGTTCGGCCGGCTTGGGTTTTGGCACCGGTTTGACTACCGGCGGTGGGGGTGGTTTAGGCTTGGCAGCATTAGTCACTGTTTTTACTGGGGGTTTAACAACTGCGACGGTACCGGCCTTTCCGTATGCAGGGGCAACATACTTCGGCTTCCAGAGCTGGAGGGTCTGCCCCGGGTAAATGGTGTAAGGAGGAGAAAGCTTATTACTGGCAATAATATCTTTTACTTCACGACCAGTTATATAAGAAATGAAATACAGAGTATCTCCTTTCTCTACCTGATAATAACTGCCGCGAAAGCTTCCTCGCTTCAGGCTGTTGTAATCTTTTTCGAGACTGGTTACAGGCGCTGGTATATGGGTGCTACAGGCTGACAGCAGTAGACATGCGACTGCCATAGTCATTGCTCGCCAGTTCGATCTATTCACCATCACACCCATCGGAATTTACGCCAGCTCTCCTGCGACCAGAGGAACAAAACGAACTGCCTCAATGTCCTTGGAAAGATATTGCTCACCGTTACGTACAATCTGCTTCAGTACCTGATACTCGTCACCGACCGGAATGATCAGGCGACCGCCATCAGCCAGCTGAGCCAGCAACTCTACCGGGATATCATCGGCAGCAGCTGTGACGATAATCGCATCGAATGGCCCTTTGCTCGGCCAGCCGAGCCAGCCATCACCGTGCTTGGTCGAAATATTGTGGAGATCGAGCTGTTTGAAGCGGCGCTTTGCCTGCCATTGCAAGGCTTTGATCCGCTCCACAGAAAACACATGTTCAACAATATGTGCCAATACCGCGGTCTGGTACCCCGAGCCCGTCCCGATTTCCAGGATCCGGGAGCTCGGCTTCAGATCCAGCAGCTCCGTCATTTTCGCCACAATATATGGCTGCGAGATCGTCTGTCCGCAACCAATAGGCAAGGCGTTATTCTCATAGGCTTTGTGGGATAAAGCCTCGTCGATGAACAGCTCTCTGGGAACTGCAGCCATCGCCTGCAATACGTTATCGTTACGGATACCCAGCTGATGCAAAAATGTCAGCAGACTATGTCGTTCTTCCGCATAGCGCATCCTTAATTTGTCTCCACTTGTGTTAGCCATTGTTCAATGCCGTTAATCGCATCATGTGCAGTCAGATCAACCTGTAGCGGCGTGATCGATACATGGTTGTGCTCTATGGCGTAAAAATCCGTCCCCGGGCCGGCGTCCTGACATGCCCCCGGCGGGCCCAGCCAGTATATCGTCTTACCGCGCGGATCCACGGCCTTTTCCATTTTCTCGGCACGATGGCGGGCACCCAGGCGAGTCACCTGCCAGTCACCCAACTCGGAAAAGGGGACATCAGGTACATTGATGTTCAGTATCTTGTTGGTCGGCAACGGCCGTTCGGCCAACTTGCCTACAATGTCTTTGATAACCAAAGCCGCGGTATCAAAGTGTCGTGAGCCAACCAAAGAGACAGCAATCGCCGGGACACCCAGAAAGTGACCTTCTGTCGCCGCAGCAACCGTACCGGAGTAAAGCACATCATCACCGAGATTTGCACCATGGTTAATGCCGGCAACAACAATATCCGGACGGTACTCCAGCCATTCGTTCAGCGCAAAGTGAACACAGTCTGTCGGCGTTCCTTCAACCGAGACCCGACGTTCGCCTTCCTCGCGAATACGCAGCGGGTTATCTAATGTGAGGGAATTAGAGGCACCTGAACGGTTCCGATCCGGCGCCACAACTGTCACTTCGCCGATCTCTTCCAGCGCAGCTGCCAGCGTATTTATTCCGTCGGCAAAAATGCCATCATCATTACTGATCAAAATTCGCATGGTCGCCATCCTCTAGCTCACGCTCAATCATTAGTTCACGCACCACCGCCGTCGCAAAACAGCCAGCCGGCAGCGAAAACGACACAATCAGATCATTACCATCCTGCTGCCACTCCATCTGCTGGGGTTTTAACAACAAGGTGCGACGCTCATGGCGCATCCGATTATCACGGATCAGCTTGAGCAACAGCGGCTCCTGCTCGACAACGGACATCTCAAACGCCTCGGCATCCGCTGTGGTTGGCAGGGCATTATCCCCCATCATCGGGGCAGTGATAGCCATGGTGCCATTATCCACCTTTTGCTGAAGCTCAGCAGAGGCCGACTCGGCAATCAGGCCACGCTCGTCACCATCCTGCTGCAGACTATCGCCCGCCAGCAATGTATGTACCTTGCCTTGCTCTATACGGGCTGACAACACCATATTAAACAACCAGGAACGTGCCGCAGACAAATAGAAGCTACGCTTGCTCTTGTCACGAACACGGAACTCATCGTTGCCCCAACTGCGCGCCTTAACCACATTATTACCACTGTGGCCAAACCGTTGTTCGCCGAAGTAATTTGGCACCCCGTTCTGCTTTACCTGCTCCAGGCGGGTGATAACATCCTGCGGCATGTCCAATTCTGTCAGTCGCAACTGAAACCAGTTACCAACCAGATCACCCGGCCGAAGTTTTTTATCGTGACGAGCCGTTTCCAGAACTTCAACGCCGGGATGCTCGGCAACGAACCGGGTCAGGTCCGGATCGGGCTTGCCCGGCAGGTGCACACTTAACCACTGTTCGGTTACTGCATGACGATCTTTCAGACCAGCCCAACTGACATCACGGGATTTTACCCCGCATGCTTTTGCCAGCTCATTAACTACATATTTGGTGTTCTCACCCGTCTTGCGGATTTTCACCATAAAATGCTCACCGGTTTCGGCAAAATCAAAGCCTAAATTTTCTTTAACCACAAAATGTTCAGGCAGGACTTTGATGCGCCCCTGACAACCAGGTTTACCGTATAACCAGTTAAAGTTGTCCATTACGTTAGACATAAATACACCGTTTGTTAGCAACCAAAACGCTGGCTGTGAAACCTAAAGCTAGCTTGCTCAGCAAGCGAGCAACAGGAAAATAATCTTATTGTTTGTTGATAAGGACGACAGCCTCACAAGCAATCCCTTCTTTACGTCCCGTAAAGCCCAGGCGCTCCGAGGTCGTTGCCTTTACATTAATATTTTCAATATCTGTTTCCAGATCATCGGCAATGGTCTGACACATCGCCTCGATATAAGGTGCCATTTTGGGTGCCTGGGCAATAATCGTGACATCCAGGTTACCCAGGCGATATCCTTTCGCCTTCACTTTACTATAGACATCCCGCAGCAGAAAACGGCTGTCAGCCCCTTCCCACTCGGCATCGGTATCGGGAAAATGACGGCCGATATCACCGGCACCAATTGCACCCAGCAGCGCATCACAGACGGCATGCAAGGCGACATCCCCGTCAGAATGTGCAATTAGCCCCTGCTCGTAGGGGATTGCCACACCGCCAATGATCACTGGCCCTTCACCACCAAACTTGTGTACATCAAAACCGTGTCCAATTCGCATCATGGCTAATCCTTCGTTATTTGTTGTAAGTAAAAACCGGCCAGGGCCAGATCTTCGGGCTGGGTGACTTTCAGGTTGTCAGCCCGCCCTTTTACTAATTGCGGCACATATCCGCAAAACTCAAGGGCCGACGCCTCATCGGTGATCACTGCCCCCTTCTCCAGCGCATACCGGAGCGAGTCCCGGAGTTGTCTGACCTTGAACATCTGCGGTGTCAGGGCATGCCAGAGGTTCTCGCGATCCACGGTTTCGCGTATTCCCTGTTGGTTATCACCGGCTAGCATCACACCACGCTTCATCGTATCCCGTACCGGTGCCGCCAAAATGGCACCGCTCTCGCTCTGCAGCGCGGTATTAATCAAACGTTCCAGATCAGCCAGCTGCAAACAAGGACGGGCGGCATCATGAACCAACGCCCAGCTGTCTTCATCGTCGATAGCTGCCAGCCCAGCAAACACCGAATCGGCCCGCTCCGCTCCGCCGTCAACACGCAGAATTCGCGGATCACGAGCTAGCGGCAGCGCCTCGAAATAGGGGTCACTATTGCTGATCGCAATGATCACGCGCTCTATCGCCGGATGGCAAAACAAGCGATCAATTGTGTGTTCTAAAATTGTCTTTCCTGCAATCTGCAGGTATTGCTTCGGACGGTCTGCTGCCATTCGGCTGCCAACTCCAGCAGCAGGTACAACTGCGGTGATCTTTTCGGTCATGAGTTAGGTGTTTTACGCTCAGAGTTAAAGTAATACCAGTAACATTATCAATGCCAATGCCTGCGTTCAGGCGTATTGAGCAAGGAGGGGCTATTCACCCACAATGCGAAAGAAGGTTTCTCCCGGCTTTATCATGCCAAGCTCGTTGCGCGCTCGCTCCTCGACTGCTTCCTGACCGCGATGGAGATCATGAATTTCAGCATACATTTGCTGATTACGCTGCTTTAGCTCGGCATTAGCCTGCAACTGGATGGCAACATTATCTTTTGCCGCCAAATAATCCATCATGCCATTTTTACCAAGCCAAAAATCATACTGAAGCCAGCACAATACCGCCAGCAGCGAGACAGTTAACAAGCGCATGCTGATCCCCGTTATTTCATGCAATTAGTTCAGTGACGACAATTTTCCTAACTAATAGTACTTATTTACGCCAGATAGAATAGCGCAATTAGTTAATAAAATTGCAATGCAGTAATAATCCCATAAAGCGCAAGATGTGACTAGCGCCGAATGCCAAACTCATCATGTATTCGGACATAAAAAAACCGCCTCACGAGGAGGCGGTTCGATAACTCAGAGTGATAGTTTCACTCCAAAAGCAAGCTAATGATTAAGCTTGACCTTTAACTTCTTTAAGACCGTTGTAAGGTGCTTTTTCACCTAGTGCTTCTTCGATACGAATTAGCTGGTTGTACTTAGCAACACGGTCAGAACGGCTCATAGAACCAGTCTTGATCTGGCCAGCAGCAGTACCTACCGCTAGGTCAGCGATAGTTGCATCTTCAGTTTCACCAGAACGGTGAGAGATTACTGCAGTGTAGCCTGCGTCTTTAGCCATCTTGATAGCAGCCAGAGTTTCAGTTAGAGAACCGATCTGGTTGAACTTGATAAGGATTGAGTTAGCAACGCCTTTCTCGATACCTTCAGCTAGGATCTTAGTGTTAGTAACAAACAGGTCGTCACCTACTAGCTGGATTTTACCGCCTAGTAGTTCAGTCTGGTGCTTGAAGCCATCCCAGTCAGACTCGTCCAGGCCGTCTTCGATAGAAACGATTGGGTACTCTTCAACTAGACCAGCTAGGTAGTGGTTGAACTCTTCAGAAGTGAAGATCTTGCCTTCGCCCTTCATGTTGTAGTTACCAGCTTCTTTGTCGTAGAACTCAGAAGCAGCACAGTCCATAGCAAGAGTTACGTCTTTGCCTAGCTCGTAGCCTGCTAGCTCAACAGCTTCTTTGATTGCAGCAAGTGCAGCAGCGTTAGACTCTAGGTTAGGAGCGAAACCACCTTCGTCACCTACAGCAGTGCTCATGCCTTTAGCTTTAAGAACTTTAGCTAGGTTGTGGAATACTTCAGCACCGATGCGTAGACCTTCTTTCAGAGTCTTCGCGCCAACTGGCTGAATCATGAATTCCTGGATGTCAACGTTGTTGTCAGCGTGCTCACCACCGTTGATGATGTTCATCATTGGTAGAGGCATAGAGAACTGACCAGCAGTACCGTTTAGCTCAGCGATGTGCTCGTAAAGAGGCATGCCTTTAGCCGCTGCAGCAGCTTTAGCATTCGCTAGAGAAACAGCTAGGATTGCGTTTGCGCCGAAGTTAGACTTGTTTTCAGTACCGTCTAGGTCGATCATCACCTGATCGATTGCAGCTTGGTCTTTCGCATCTTTACCAACAAGAGCTTCTGCGATAGCACCGTTCACAGCTTCAACAGCTTTAAGAACGCCTTTACCTAGGAAACGAGACTTGTCGCCGTCACGTAGCTCAAGAGCTTCACGAGAACCAGTTGATGCACCAGATGGCGCAGCAGCCATACCTACGAAACCGCCTTCTAGGTGAACTTCAGCTTCAACAGTTGGGTTACCACGTGAATCGATAATTTCACGACCTAGAACTTTAACGATCTTAGACATTATGTTTCCTCTTGCTTTATCTTCAATTTAAAAGCTAAAAAAATAGCTGCAGCCATAACCGCTACAGCTATCCGTAATCCTTACTTATTCAGCTCACCGCGCTGGTTTTCGCCAGCCGCTTTTACAAAGCCTTCGAACAGTGGGTGACCGTCGCGAGGCGTTGAGGTGAACTCAGGGTGGAACTGAGCAGCCACAAACCATGGGTGGTTAGGGATCTCGATAATTTCCACCAGCTTCTTGTCTGCAGACAGACCAGAAATCTTCAGACCTGCTTTCTCCAGTTTAGGCAGCAGGTTGTTGTTAACTTCGTAGCGGTGACGGTGACGCTCGTGAACGGTTGCATCACCGTATAGTTCACGTGCTTTCGAACCTTCCGCTAGGTGGCATAGCTGAGAGCCCAGGCGCATGGTACCGCCCAGATCAGATTTTTCGGTACGCTCTTCAACATTACCTTCGTTATCAACCCACTCTGTGATCAGGCCAACAACCGGGTTCTTGGTCTCTGCGTCAAACTCAGTCGAGTGCGCGCCCTCAAGACCGGCAACGTTACGGGCAAACTCAATCAGTGCCACCTGCATACCCAGACAAATGCCCAGGTAAGGAATTTTGTTTTCACGGGCGTATTGTGCCGTCAGGATCTTACCTTCAACACCACGACCGCCGAAACCACCAGGAACCAGAATTGCGTCAAGACCTTGCAGTGCTTCTGCACCTTTAGATTCAACGTCCTGAGAGTCAACGTACTTGATCTTCACAGACAGGCGGTTCTTCAGACCTGCATGCTTCAGTGCTTCGTTGACTGACTTGTAGGCATCCGGTAGTTCGATGTACTTACCCACCATACCGATAACTACTTCAGCTGTCGGGTTGGCTTCTTCGTAGATAACCTGTTCCCACTCAGACAGATCAGCTTCAGGTGCTGTGATACCAAAACGCTGACAAACAAGATCATCCAGACCCTGTGCCTTGATAAGCTGTGGGATTTTGTAGATTGAATCTACGTCTTTCATTGAGATAACGGCTTTTTCCTGCACGTTACAGAACAGTGCAATCTTCGCACGCTCGTTAGCAGGGATCATACGGTCAGAACGACATACCAGAATGTCAGGCTGAATACCGATTGAAAGCAGTTCTTTTACTGAATGCTGTGTAGGCTTGGTTTTTACTTCACCCGCAGCGGCCAGGTAAGGAACCAGCGTCAGGTGCATAAACATCGCACGCTCGCGGCCTAGCTCTACAGCCAACTGACGGATAGCTTCCATGAACGGCAGTGATTCGATATCACCAACAGTACCGCCCACTTCCACGATAGCCACATCATGTCCTTCAGCACCAGCAATCACACGCTCTTTGATAGCGTTAGTGATGTGTGGGATAACCTGAATCGTTGCACCTAGGTAATCACCACGACGCTCTTTTCGCAATACATCCGCATAAACACGGCCAGCGGTAAAGTTGTTGCGTTTAGTCATTTTGGTACGAATGAAACGCTCGTAGTGACCTAAGTCAAGGTCGGTCTCTGCACCGTCTTCCGTAACGAATACTTCGCCGTGTTGAATTGGGCTCATTGTGCCTGGGTCAACGTTGATGTAAGGGTCTAGCTTCATCATAGTCACGTTAAGACCACGTGCTTCTAGAATAGCCGCCAGAGATGCAGCAGCAATACCTTTACCTAGTGAGGATACGACCCCGCCCGTAACAAAAATATAATTCGTTGTCATGTTTAACCTGGAAGATTGGTGTAGAGGATTAAAATGTATCTGGACGGGAAATTAGTATACCAGACACAGTTTATCGCCACAACGTGAAATCTATCACAGCATTGGCTGTTTTTTTTTGTCTCAAATCAAATATACCCAATCGCATCACTCGCTTGCCGTCACTGCACGCTGCATAGTTACCTGGGCAACAGCACCAACATCATGATGACGGCTAACCTTCCCTCTGCTTCACTTTATCCCATTCGCTATCGAGCACTTCCAGCGAGCAATCTTCAAATTGCTTCCCTTGTTCTAGCACACTTTTTTCAACTTCGCGAAACCGACGCTCAAACTTTTTGTTTGCCCGCTGCAGGGCCGACTCCGGTTTGACCTTGAGATGACGACTCAAGTTGACGACAGCAAACAGTAAATCTCCGACTTCTTCCTCGATCTTATCCTGATCAGGTGACACTTGGATGACTTCCTCCATCACCTCGTCAATCTCTTCCTTCACCTTCTCGACGACCGGGCCGACCGTGTTCCAGTCAAAACCATGCTTGGCACAGCGCTTCTGGATTTTGTCTGCCCGAGTCAACGCCGGCAGGGCTTTGGGGATATTGGCGAGGATACTGGCATCTTCGCCTTTTGCCGCCCGCTCCTTCGCTTTTTCAGCTTCCCAATTGGCGTTGATTGCCTCGTCATCGGCAAACTCGGTCTCACCGAAAACATGGGGATGGCGGCGGATCAGCTTGTCGTTGATACCGGTAACGACCTCATCAAAATCAAACAGCCCCTGCTCTTTACCCAGCTGGCTGTAGAAAATCACCTGAAACAATAGATCCCCGAGCTCTTCACGGACATCATTCCAGTCCTGCTGCTCGATAGCATCGGCAACCTCATAGGCCTCTTCGATGGTATGGGGCACGATAGAGGCAAAATTCTGTTTGAGATCCCACGGGCAGCCTTTGTTCGGGTCGCGCAATGTCGCCATAATTTCAACCAGCTGCTCGATCGGGGTGCGCTGTTTATCACTCATAATCACTGTTCTTCTGTTCTTTTCTATCCAGTAAAAAAACGGGCGGCATCAGGCCACCCGCTTCTTAGTCTTGCTCGTTTGAGTCTAGTAAAGCCGCTTGGCTTCAGCGACGTCCTTCACCTGCTCAATACGCTTGAGAACCCGGCTCAATACCTCAAGATCCGTCAGCTCCAGATCGAAGTCCATGATTGACATCTGCTTCTTGAAATCAATCCGGCTCTTCATGCCCGACACCTTGACTTTCTCGTTGGCAAAGGTGTTTGTCAGCTCCTTGATCAGGCCATTACGCTCCGATGCCGTCACTCTGACGGTGATATTGTAATTTCCGACAAAGCCACCGCCCCACACGGTGTCGATGATCCGCTCAGGTGCCACATGGCGAAGCTCCTCAAGCTGCTCGCAGTCACTGCGGTGCACGGAGATCCCGCGCCCCTGGGTGACAAACCCCTGGATGTCATCGCCAGGAATAGGCTGGCAACAGCGGGCCAGATGTGTCATCAGGTTATCGACGCCTTCCACCACCACCGCATCACGCTGCGGCTTCTTGCTGGTTTCAACCTTGGTGCTGGCCTCGGCCAGCTTTTCCAGCAACTGCTGGTCTTCTTCTGCCGCCGTCGGCTTGTTGACAAGGGCATTGATATGGTTGATCACCTGGTTGATACGCAAGTCACCGCTACCCACCCCGGCATACAGCTCAACCGCAGAGTTGACGTTAAAGCGCTTCAGCGCATAGGCCTCGGCATCTTTGAGCGTCGCCCCGATTTTCACCAGTTCGGTTTCCAGGATCTCGCGCCCGGCGGCAATGTTCTTGTCACGGTCCTGCTTGCGGAACCAGGCATGTACCTTGGCACGGGCCCGGCTCGAAGTCACAAAACCCAAGTTCGGGTTCAGCCAGTCCCTCGATGGGTTCGGCTCTTTCTGGGTAATGATTTCTACCTGATCGCCCATCTGCAGGCGGTAGGTAAACGGGACGATACGTCCTTCTACCTTGGCCCCGATACAACGGTGCCCCACCTCGGAGTGGATGTGGTAGGCAAAATCAAGCGGGGTCGCATCAAGCGGCAGATCCACCACATCGCCTTTCGGGGTAAAGGCATAAACACGATCGTCAAACACCTGGCTACGCAGCTCGTCGAGCATTTCGCCGGAGTCCGACATCTCCTCCTGCCATGCCAGCAGTTTGCGTAACCAGTTGATTTTCTCGTCGTAGGCCGACTTGGCACCTCCCGAAGAACCTTCCTTGTACTTCCAGTGCGCAGCAACACCAAGCTCGGACTCTTCGTGCATTTGCTTGGTGCGGATCTGGATCTCAATGGTCTTGCCTTCCGGCCCCAACACTACCGTATGAATCGACTGGTAGCCGTTTGGCTTGGGGTTGGCGACATAGTCATCGAATTCTTTCGGCAGATGACGGTACTTGGTATGCACGACACCCAGCGCCGCGTAGCAGTCCTGCAGCTGGTCCGCAATGATACGTACCGCCCGGACATCAAACAGTTCGTCAAAGGCCAGGCTCTTCTTCTGCATCTTACGCCAGATGCTGTAGATATGCTTGGGACGACCGTGCACCTCAGCCTTGATATGCGATGCTTTCATTGACTCGTCTAGATCGGAGACAAAGTGATCAATGTACTGCTCGCGGTCTATCCGGCGCTCGGAAAGCTGTTTGGCAATTTGCTTGTAGGTATTCGGGTGGTTATAGCGAAACGCGTAGTCTTCAATCTCCCACTTCAGCTGACCGATACCCAACCGGTTTGCCAGCGGTGAGTAGATGTTGGCACACTCTTTCGCAGCTGCACGACGGACCTCATCCGGCTCGTCTTTCACCTCACGTAAATTACAGATACGCTCGGCCAGCTTAATGACCACACAGCGGAAGTCATCCACCATCGACAGCAGCATACGGCGGATATTATCGACCTGAGCCGACTGTGCCGCCCCCTCGGTGGTTGCATTTAACTGGCCGATGGCAGCCATCTGGCCCACCCCGGTCACCATCTGCAAGATCGTATTGTTGTAGTCTTCCTTCAACTGCTCCGGCTCATAGACACCGGCCTCGACCAGAGGAAACAGCAAAGCAGCAACTAGGGTATCCTTGTCCATGCTCAGGGTAACAAGGATCTCCACCATTTCGCGGCCGCGCCATAGCAATAACGACGCGGACTCTTCCTCTGACGTTAAATCGATACATCGCTGGTAGGTTTGCGCAATGCGTTTCGCCACTTTGGCGTCTTGTTGCAAACTCTCGACCCAAGATGAAAGCTCAAATGTATCATTTTCCTTTAAATGCGCACCGCGAACTGCGACCATTTCTCTATCCTGTAAGTTCTCTTGTTAATGTTGAATAACACTACTTTTTGGTGCCCAGACTATTTTTTGTAAACAGGGCCATAGACTCTAGATGCCCGGTATGCGGGAACATATCCAACATACCCAGGCGTTCCAACTGATAACCTTGCTTCAGCAACACCTGGCTGTCTCGAGCCAGCGTGGCAGGGTTGCATGAAACATACACGACCCTTTCCGGGTTCAAATTGACAACATGCTGCATGACCCCGGCTGCCCCGGCGCGTGCCGGATCAAGCAGAATTTTATTAAAGTGTTCTTGTGCCCAGACCATGGAGGTAACATCCTCCTCCAGGTTGGCCTGATAGAACGAGGCATTGTTTATCTGGTTTATCAATGCATTATCACTAGCACGATGCACCATCTCATCAACACCTTCAACACCGACCAGCGCCTTTGCTCGTTTTGCCAGTGGCAGACTAAAGTTACCCAAACCACAGAACAAATCCAAGACCCGATCGGTTGGCCCGACATCCAGCCATTCAAGGGCCTGCTCAACCATCCGGGTATTCACGTCCCGGTTGACCTGGATAAAATCCTTCGGGGAAAAATACAACTTCTGGCCATCTAGCTCATAATACGGAGCCTGACCTGAAATTCTATCGATTGAATCAGATGTTGGGGCCAAATACAGAATAACATCGTATTGCTCGGCAAACTGACGTAACAAGGTCATATCTTTGTCATTAAACGGCTGCAGATGGCGGATCAAGACCACTCTGCCGTTATCAGCCTCCACCAGCTCGACATGCCCGAGGTGCTTTTGCCCCTTCAGCCGGTTTAACAGGCTGCGTAGCGGCGGCAACAGCTCATTTAGCGACTGTGCCAGTACCGGACACTGCTCGACATCAACGATATCCTTGCTCTGATTCTTGCGGAAACCAAACTGCAGCTTTCCGCCGCTCAGCTTCAGACTGAAACGAGAACAACGGCGATAATGCTTGTCGCTACCGACAATCGGCGCTGCCTGAGCGAACGCCTGCTCCTTGTCCGTGGCCGCAAACTTACTCATCAGCTCGCTCAATGCCTGCTGTTTGGCCTCTACCTGTCCTGAATGGGACAAATGTTGCAAGTTGCATCCGCCACACTGGTCATAGATAGGACAATGCGCTTTAATACGTGCCTGACTGTCAGCCAGACGTTTTATGACCTTGGCTCGCGCGAACTGCTTCTTGTCTTCGGTAAACTGAACCAACGCCTTTTCACCCGGCAACAGGCCATCAACAAAGACCGGTTTTCTGTTGATATGACCGATACCGGCGCCCAGGTGATCCAGGCGGCTAATTTCAATTTCTTTATGCTTGGTATCAGTTACTTTTCGTTTTTGAGGCTTAAAAAAGCGTGCCATAGTGTTTTGACTCACGGAGCAGATAAACCAAACTGAGTGATATTGTCGGCAGTTTGGTATTAGTTGATTGTCGAATAGCCATTGTTTCATTAAGCTAACGGCCACAGATGGACGACAATTCTCCCACAGAATCGCTTTCTTGTAATTAAGAGAACCATGACCAAATATGGACTTCGTGCCAGGGTCTTCACCCTGACATTAGCACCGACACTGATTATTGGCCTGCTATTAAGCGCATTTTTTACCATGAGCCGTTATCGGGATCTCGAGCATCAGCTGATTTCGACCGGTGCCAGTATCATCGAACCCCTTGCGATTTCAACTGAATACGGAATGACAGACAAGAACCGCGAAGCCGTTCGCCGTCTGATCAGCTATGCCCACCGCAAGCACTCTCAGATAGTCCGCAGCATTGCCGTCTTCGATGCCGACAACCAGCTGTTTGTCACCTCGAATTTTCACCGCAATTTTGAAACCCTGATGTATCCGGATGATCAGTCGATCCCGATGCTGCTCGATACCCGGCTCAACGAGAACTCACTGATACTCCGCGCTCCGATATTGAGCGAAGGCCAATTTTCCTCGATATCCGCACCGGGCTACCAGGCAGAAGCGCTGGGCTATATTGCATTAGAGCTGGATCTGAGCGCCCTGCGCCTGCAGCAATACCAGGAAGTCTTTACCGCCCTGATGGTGCTACTGCTCGGGCTGACACTGTCGTCCCTGTTTGCCTACCGCCTGATGAAAGATGTTACCCGGCCAATTTCCCATATGGTCAGCGTGGTGGACAGGATCCGCCGAGGACACCTCGATATCCGAATCGAGGGTGAGCTCCTGGGTGAGCTCGATACCCTGAAGAACGGTATCAATGCCATGGCTATCTCGTTGTCTGAATACCATATCGAAATGCAACAAAGCATCGACCAGGCAACCTCAGATCTGCGCGAGACCCTGGAGCAGCTGGAGATCCAGAATGTCGAGCTGGATATTGCCAAAAAACGCGCCCAGGAAGCGGCCCGCGTGAAGTCAGAGTTCCTGGCCAATATGTCGCACGAGCTACGAACTCCGCTCAACGGGGTCATTGGCTTTACCCGCCAGATGCTGAAAACACGCCTCAGCACCAGCCAGCAGGATTACCTGCAGACCATCGAGAAATCAGCCAATAACCTGCTGACTATCATCAATGACATCCTCGACTTCTCGAAGCTCGAAGCCGGCAAACTACTATTGGAAAACATCCCGTTCGATTTCACCGAATCACTGGATGAAGTGATGAAGCTGCTGGCACCGAGTGCCCATGAGAAGGGACTTGAGCTAACACTGAAAATCGATAACCGGATCCCGACCGGACTGATCGGCGATCCGCTGCGTATCCAGCAGGTGCTGACCAACTTGATTGGCAACGCGGTGAAATTTACCGAGCGTGGCAATATCGATGTGTCGGTCGAGCTGAAAACCGACCGCGACGAGAACATCGAGCTACAGTTTATGGTGCGTGATACCGGGATCGGGATTTCCGAGCGCCAGCAGGCTCAGCTGTTCCAGGCCTTCAGCCAGGCTGATGCCAGCATTTCCCGCCGCTACGGCGGTACCGGGCTGGGACTGGTGATCACCCAGAAACTGGTTACCCAGATGGGCGGCGAAATCAGCCTGACCAGTCGCCTTCACCAGGGATCGACGTTCTGGTTCAGCCTGCGTCTGACCAAAACGGATCTACCGGTCTCCCAGCCGATTGATACCTCGTCGCTAAGCGGCAAGAAACTGCTGCTTATCGAACCTAACATGCAGGCCGCCTCGGTGATCCAGCAGCGCCTGATCAAGGCCGGGATCCATGTGACCTACCGCTCGACGATGCCGGAAGATGCCGAGCACCACCACTTTGCCCTGCTCAACCTGACACCGGGCGAGCAGCCGCCGATCGCGAGCCTGCTGGATATGGTATTCAAGGCCGAGCAGCTGACCGACAAGGTGATGGTCTGCCTGCCGACCACCGAACTGGCTCTGTCCGAGCGGCTGGTCAATGCCGGGGTATCCGCCTGTCTGCCTAAGCCTCTGGCACACCGCAAGCTACTGGAGACGTTGGTCAGCGAGCCTGACATGCTTTCCGAGCCGGCACCGCAGCTGTTGCCGGAGCCAAGCGAGAGCATACAGCCGCTGACAGTGATGGCCGTCGATGACAACCCGGCCAACCTTAAACTGATTTCCGCCCTGCTCAGCGAACGGGTTGAGACCGTGATCACCGCAACGGGCGGACGTAAGGCGGTGGAATATGCCCACCAGAAGGGCTTTGACCTGATCTTCATGGATATCCAGATGCCGGAAATGGACGGCGTCACGGCCTGTCAGGAGATCCACAAGACTGAACTGAACCACAATACCCCGGTTATCGCCGTCACGGCCCATGCCATGGCCGGTGAGCGCGAGCGCCTGATCAATGCAGGAATGGATGACTACCTGACTAAGCCTATCGAGGAGCATATCCTGCAGCAGATCCTGGCCAAGTGGACCCGTCCGCATGATGCCGACGCCAATCTGCAGGCCAATGCAGAATCAATGTCCGAGCCGGAACCTGTACCGCCGGTTAACCACAATGTCAGCTGGGACTGGGAGCTGGCGCTGAAACAGGCTGCCGGCAAGGAAGAGCTGGCTAAAGACATGCTGCAAATGCTGCTCGACTATATGCCAGAAGTCGAAATGCTGGTCAACGAAGCGCTGGACGGCAAAGATATCGAGCTCTGGCCACCAATCCACAAACTTCACGGCAGCTGTGCCTACAGCGGGGTGCCGAGGCTGAAAAACCTCTGCTATACCATTGAAACGGCGCTGAAAGCCGACGCGAAGACAGAGGATATCGAGCCGGAGCTGTTCGAGCTGATCGATGAAATGAATAACGTGGTGAAGGCGTCGAAAACGTATCGGCACTGATTGCTAGAGACGTGAGCCTAGTTCTGGGCTCCTAGAGGAAGCACTAAAAAGGAGAGCGTTAGCTCTCCTTTTTTATAACGGGTTCTGGGTCCTGTAGACAGTACTTATCGAATACTAAAAGCGTGCAGATTTTAACTCCTCCTCCCTTTTCTAGGGGGAGGCTGGGAGGGGGTTAGCGATATAACCCCACTGTAGAAACCGAACATAGTTTACGTTTTAAACCGGGGACATGGTTTACATATCATGTCCTCTTTTTGATTCGTTCAATCACCATGTCTTTTTCGTTAAGATAACCTATATGCATAAAAGAAAAGTAG
>NZ_JAKRFQ010000314.1 GCF_022347985.1 Photobacterium sp. OFAV2-7 | reverse complement strand
CCATCCCCATGTTATCCACAGGCGGTTAAAAATTACCGCCTTGCAAAACAGCCTCTTCATCACTATCTTGTAACCCCATAAGCTCAACACCCCAATATATAGTGTTTTCGATTCACAACAGGAAGTGAACAAAGATCACAATCTTTGCTACCCTTATTGTGAAAGTTGCAAAAAACACTGTTATTCAAGAAATACTGGGAAAAAGACCAAAAATGAATCAACAGCTAACTGTTACCAAGCGTGATGGACGCAAAGAAAGTATCGATTTGGAGAAGATCCACCGAGTGATCACCTGGGCTGCCGAAGGCCTGGAGAATGTTTCCGTTTCTCAAGTCGAGCTAAAATCTCACATTCAGTTTTACGAAGGGATCAAAACTGAGGATATCCACGAAACCATCATCAAAGCAGCGGCTGACTTGATTTCAGAAGAAACGCCTGACTATCAGTACCTTGCTGCACGTCTTGCTATCTTCCACCTGCGTAAGAAAGCCTATGGTCAATTCGAGCCACCAAAACTTTTTAACCACGTTACGAACCTTGTAGAAAAAGGTAAGTACGACAACCATTTGCTCGAAGACTATAGCAAAGAAGAGTTTGACCTGATGGACAGCTACATTGACCATTGGCGTGATATGAACTTCTCTTATGCCGCTGTTAAACAGCTGGAAGGCAAGTACCTGGTTCAGAACCGTGTAACAGGCGAAATTTTCGAAAGCGCCCAGTTCCTGTATATGATGATCGCTGCCTGCCTGTTCGGCAAGTATCCGAAAGAAACCCGTCTTGGCTACATCAAGCGTTTCTACGATGCGGTATCAACATTCAAGATTTCACTACCTACACCTATCATGTCTGGTGTACGTACTCCAACGCGTCAGTTCAGCTCCTGTGTACTGATCGAATGTGACGATAGCCTGGATTCAATCAACGCCACTGCAAGCTCGATCGTACGTTACGTTTCCCAGCGTGCCGGTATCGGTATCAACGCAGGCCGCATTCGTGCCCTTGGTTCGGAAATCCGTGGGGGCGAGGCCTTCCACACCGGCTGTATTCCGTTCTACAAGTACTTCCAGACTGCCGTTAAGTGCTGTTCACAAGGCGGTGTTCGTGGCGGTGCCGCAACCCTGTTCTACCCAATCTGGCACGGTGAAGTCGAATCCCTGCTGGTTCTTAAGAACAACCGTGGTGTTGAAGAAAACCGTGTCCGTCATATGGACTACGGTGTTCAGATCAACAAGCTAATGTACACCCGCCTGATCAAGGGCGAGAACATCAGCCTGTTCTCACCATCAGATGTGCCAGGCCTGTATGATGCATTCTTTGCTGACCAGGACGAATTTGAGCGTCTGTACGTGAAATACGAGCAAGACAGCAACATCAAGCGTAAGACCATCAAGGCGATTGAGCTGTTCTCGCTACTTATGCAGGAGCGTGCGTCTACCGGCCGTATCTACGTACAGAACGTCGACCACTGTAATACCCATAGCCCGTTTGACCCGGCTGTTGCACCAATTCGCCAGTCTAACCTGTGTCTGGAAATTGCGCTGCCAACCAAACCGCTGAACAACGTTGAAGACGAAAACGGCGAGATCGCCCTGTGTACACTGTCTGCATTTAACCTTGGTGCTATCGACTCACTCGATGATCTGGAAGAGCTAGCGGATCTGACTGTTCGCGCGCTGGACGCCCTGCTTGATTACCAGGATTACCCGCTTCCGGCGGCACGCCGTTCGACCATGAACCGCCGTACTCTGGGTGTGGGTGTGATCAACTTTGCTTACTTCCTGGCGAAAAACGGTGTGCGCTACTCAGACGGCAGCGCAAACAACCTGACTCACCAGGCATTTGAAGCAATGCAGTATTACCTGCTGAAAGCGTCTGTCGGTCTGGCAAAAGAGCAAGGCGCATGTCCGGCGTTTAACGAAACTACCTATGCGCAGGGTATTCTGCCTATCGATACCTACAAGCAGGACATCGATAAGATCTGTAGCGAAGAACTTCACTACGACTGGGAAACTCTACGTGAAGAGATCAAGACACACGGTCTGCGCAACTCGACCCTGTCTGCCCTGATGCCGTCAGAGACATCGTCTCAGATCTCGAATGCGACCAATGGTATCGAGCCGCCACGTGGCTTCGTATCGGTCAAGGCATCGAAAGACGGTATCCTGAAGCAAGTGGTACCTGAGTACAGCAAGTACAAAGACAACTACGAGCTACTTTGGAATATCGGCAGCAACGACGGCTACCTGCAGCTGGTCGGTATCATGCAGAAATTTATCGATCAGGCGATTTCAGCAAATACAAACTACGACCCGAGCATCCAGCCGGGCGGCAAAGTACCAATGAAACTCTTGCTAAAAGACCTGCTGACAGCGTATAAACTCGGCGTGAAAACCTTGTACTACCACAACACCCGTGACGGCGCTGCAGACAGCCAGGGTGATGCAGGCGCAGATGACTGCACCAGCTGCAAGATTTAACTGAATTGAAACGATGGGAGCTTAAGCTCCCATCGATGTTGAGGATATGATGGCATATAGCACTTTTTGTCAAACCAATAACGATCAGCTAAAAGAACCGATGTTCTTCGGCCAGTCAGTCAACGTTGCTCGTTATGACCAACAGAAATTTGAAATTTTCGAAAAGCTGATTGAAAAGCAGCTTTCCTTCTTCTGGCGTCCGGAGGAAGTGGACGTATCGGGCGACCGCATTGATTACAATAATCTGCCCGATCACGAAAGACACATTTTCATCAGCAACCTGAAGTATCAGACCTTGCTTGATTCCATTCAGGGCCGCAGCCCGAACGTTGCGCTACTGCCAATTGTCTCCATCCCGGAGCTTGAAACCTGGATTGAGACATGGTCGTTTTCTGAAACGATCCACTCGCGCTCCTATACCCATATCATCCGCAACATAGTGACGGATCCGGCCATTGTGTTTGACGATATCGTTGATAACGAGCATATCATCAAACGTGCTGGTGATATCTCGAAATACTATGACGATCTCATTTCGGCCACCAGCGACTACCATCGTATGGGCGAAGGTACCCATACCATTAACGGTGAAACCGTTACGGTTAACCTTCGTGAGATCAAGAAGAAGCTTTATCTGTGCATGATGTCGGTCAATGCACTGGAAGCCATCCGTTTCTACGTCAGCTTTGCCTGCTCATTCGCTTTCGCCGAGCGCGAGCTGATGGAAGGCAACGCCAAGATCATCAAGTTGATCGCCCGTGACGAGGCACTTCATCTTACCGGCACCCAGCATATCCTGAACCTGCTGCGTACCGGTCAGGACGATCCTGAAATGGCTGAAATCGCCCAAGAGTGTGAGCAAGAGTGCTTCGATATCTTCAAAGAGGCTGCCGAGCAGGAAAAAGAATGGGCGGAATACCTGTTTAAAGACGGCTCGATGATCGGTCTGAACAAAGACATTCTGTGTCAGTATGTCGAGTACATCACCAACCTGCGTATGAAGGCGGTTGGCCTTGAGCATGCTTATCCGGGTGCGACGCAAAACCCAATTCCGTGGATTAACTCATGGCTATCTTCGGACAACGTTCAGGTTGCCCCGCAGGAAGCTGAGATCAGCTCATACCTGGTCGGCCAAATTGACAACGACGTCAGCGCCGACGATCTGGGTGACTTCGAGCTATGAGTCAATTAACCATCAAGGTTAACGGACAAACGGTTCACGGCAACAGCCGTGAACCGTTACTCAATCAGCTGGAAAAAGCCGGACTGCAACCTGAGTTCCAATGCCGAAACGGCATGTGCGGTGCGTGCCGCTGCAAATTGAAAACAGGTGCCGTCAATCAGGATGATGTGATGGCTTTTGTCGCCCCCAACGAAGTCTTGGCTTGCTGTTCCGTGCCCAAGAGCAACCTCGAGATCGAATTCGATTACCTGCTGGCAGAAACCCTACAAACCGACCAACAAGCCGCCAATAGCTAGCAACCTACGACCTCTTCGCTCAGCGTAGGTTGTTTGAACGTCTTCAGCCATTCCAGCAATGTCCGCTGTGGCATCGGTTTAGCATAGTAAAACCCCTGGTGATAGTTCACCCCTCGCTGCAGCAGGCTCTCTGCCTGCTGAACTGTTTCTACGCCTTCGGCTATAATCGACATATCCAGGCGACGGGCCAGTCCTATCATCGAATCCAGAAGCGGAATGGCAGTGCCTTCTTCCACGAGTTCCTTAATAAAGACCTTGTCGATTTTGACCACGTCGAACGGAAAACGCCGGATCAAATCAAGCCCAGAATAACCGGTACCGAAGTCATCCACTGCAATTCGAAAACCGCAGGCCTGTAACCTGTTTAGCTGGGCAATGACGGTCACCATCTCCGACTCCGAAAAGGCCAGTTCCTCGGTCACCTCCAGAAGCAAGTGCTTGGTGATCAGCCTGTCGTTATTGCAACGCTGGCAGATACGCTCCGCAAACTCATGATCAAGCAGCGAGTGACGGCTTATATTCACTGACAAATAACGTGATTCCATCAAGGCTTCATTGTCACGAATAAAATCGATAGCCGTGTCGAGTACAAAATCAGTTAGCGCGGAGATTTTTCCCAACTGCTCAGCCAGCGGAATAAAAATTAGCGGCGAGATCATTCCATGGACTGGGTGTTGCCAGCGCAACAGCAATTCAAAGCCCAGTGGCTTATCGATACGGGGATCGACAATCGGCTGAAAGTAGACTTCCAGTTCGCGATTTTTTAGTGCCCACTCAAACGTGGCTGGCAAAGACTGGCGCAATACCTTGCGGTGGCTCGCATAGGCATAAATCAGACTAAAGACACTACCAAGCAATATCGATATCCAGTACTGCTCTATTAAATAATGTAATTTAAACCTCGGCGTCACCAGAATCTCAAGCTCTAGCGGGTACTGGGGGGAGATAAATTTCATGACACTCACCTGATGTTTTGCCTCGTTAACATCAATGCCATTATGAGCACTCAGTTGAGGCTTCCCCGCAACGGTAACGACAAAGGGTAAATTATCAAACGGCAGCCCACTTCCGACTAACTCAGTAAGAACATCGGGCGGGATCAGTGCATTTGCCCCCATGCCATCCTGGCCACGTAGGTATACAAAAAATGATTGAGTCTTACCCGTTTTCGCCCGGGTTAAAGAAAGTGTTCTGCTGCCTGCTGTTTCCGGCCAGCGCGCAATAGTACTGGGAAAAATACGTATCGATGTCCGGCCTAGGTTGCTGGTACAATACACTCTGTTGCCCTGGTTAATCAGGCCTATCTCTTTCACACGATATGAAAGAAAAACCGTTTTACGTAGCGCCCCGACATCACCCGGCGTAC
>NZ_JAKRFQ010000313.1 GCF_022347985.1 Photobacterium sp. OFAV2-7 | reverse complement strand
AATCCCAATCTCAGGTTATATATTGATGTTTTACGAATGTTTGTAATCTTTGAAAAGGAGTTTAACTATGGCTAAACGTGTATCGAACAAACGCATCAAAGAAATTCTGGACAATGCGAAATCTAAAAAGTAATCATTGAAAAGCCTCCAACCCGGGGGCTTTTATCTTCTTGCTGTATTCAACTGAAATATTCCACAAATAAACACCAAAAAACCATAATTAATCAAAGCTGCAGTATGAGTGACTAATTAATAGTAAAAGGTTAATGAAAAAATATAGCTCGTTGCCCAAACGCTAACCATCTGTCTTTCCACTCGACTTTTAGAAAATTCCTCGCCCTCAAGATCTTCGCCTCAGCACTAAGACCGAGAATCAAAACTGAGAATCCTCTCTCTGGCTACACTCCTGTTGGTATTAATACCGTAAAGGAGCAACCCATGAGTAAAAGACTCTGCCTAGCAGGCATGTTGGCTTTATTTTCTCTACTCGGTTGTCAGGAAGAAGAGCTTACATTTGATGTGGCTCTTTCTGGCGATCAGGAAGTCCCGCCTGTTATTACGGAGTCACAGGCAACAGCCACAGTGACTTTATTAATAAGCAGCGGCGATGGTGGTGATGGCGGTGATGGAAAAGACAATGATCTCGATTTAGACCTTGACCTAGATTTGGATCTGGATCTGGATCTGGATCTTGACCTGGACCTCGATCTTGATGGCGACACCAACAAACACTATGGTGATAACGACTCACAAGACTACGATGAAACAAGCTATAACGACGACTCTGACTACGGCCATAAAGATAAGGATGATGGTACTCCACCCGATCCAGAACCGGAGCCAGAACAAACATACACTCTCAGTGCTGAGCTCGACATCAGCATGGTAGAAGATGTTCAGGCTGCTCATATTCACCAAGGCGGTATTGGTGAAAATGGCCCTGTCGCTTTTGACTTTATCGATAACGGCGACGGGACAATGTCCGTCGAAGCGACTGAGATCACTCAGGAGCAGGCTGACGAGCTATTAGCCGGCCAGTGGTATATCAATGTTCACACTCTCGATAACCCTCCAGGTGAAGTCAGGGGACAGATAGTTGATAGCAACGTAGTTATTGTTACTTTCGCCCTTGACGGTTCACAGGAAGTTCCTCCTGTAGATTCCGAAGCATCGGGTGCTGGCTATGCGGCGGTAAATACTGATACTAACGAGGTTGAATTAACTGTCGTCACAGAAAATGCCCAAGATGCTACAGCGGCACACATCCATGAAGGTTTTGTCGGCGAAAACGGTGATGTCGTGGTTGCCCTTGTTCAGGGTGACTCTGCTGGCGTATGGACAACCCCTGACGAGACGATACTGGATGATGAAACACTTCAACGACTGGTTAGTGGCGGACATTACGTCAACGTTCACACACCTGCGAACCCACCAGGAGAAATTCGTGGCCAGATCCTCAGCAGCGATTTCACGCTCATTACCTTCTCGCTGGATGGTGGCCAAGAAGTGCCTCCGGTCGAAACCGAAGCCAGCGGTGATGGTTACCTTACCTACAACAGTACAACCGAAGAAGTCGACCTCAAGGTGATTACAACCGGTGCTGAAGACGCCGTTGCCGCCCACCTTCACGAAGGTTTCGCAGGTCAAAACGGTGATATCGTGGTCGCTCTGGAGCAAGACCCGGACGATCCGGGCAAATGGACAACCCCTGACGGTACAACATTAGGTAGCGATATCATTGAGCTGCTGCTCAGTGGCGGACACTATGTCAACGTCCATACCCCTGCCAACCCGCCGGGCGAAATTCGAGGGCAGATCCTGACATCGGACTTTACCTTGTTCATCTTCCCGTTGGATGGTTCACAGGAAGTCCCTCCGGTAGAAACTGAGGCCTTCGGTACAGGTTACGCTACTTTCAATAGCGAAACCAACATCCTTCAGGTTAACGTTGTCACTTCCGGCGTAGATGATGCTGTTGCCGCTCATGTCCATGAAGGGGCAGCTGGTGAGAACGGTGATGTCGTCGTAGGCTTGATTCAGGATCCCGATGATGTTGCCGTCTGGTCAACGCCTGAGGACACTGAACTTGATGACGACACTGCCGAGACGCTGCTCAGTGGCGGACACTATATCAATGTCCATACCCCTGCCAATCCACCGGGCGAAATACGAGGACAGATAGAATAAGTAAGCAAATACTATCGAGAATTGCCGCTGCAGGCCCTTTGGCTTGCGGCGGCTTTATTCGAGCTCTGAGGTGTCCCAATACACATAAACCGACTCTTCCTGCAGCTTAAAAATCAGCCCTTTCTGCCCTAGCCCTGATTGCCTGTACACCGGATACCCCCTGCTGTCTTTATAATTTCCGGGTGTTTCTCCAACAGGCGTAAAGTCATAATAAACGCCATCATCACGCTCGATAGTGATATAACCCTGACGCTGAGAAAAGACACAAAGATACTGTGCCGAAGGCTTCTCCGAGCCTGGTAAATGGATATCGCAACGTGCGTCAGTTGTATCGGCAAACGCCTGCGGCATACTCCCAAAGATCAGGACAGCCGCCAGTGATGCCTTAAGACACATCCATCGTTTCCAGCAAACCGCTTTCATACCCTCACCTCCTCGCGCTTTAATACAAGAATAAACCCACCTCATGATGGCAGGTTTATTTTAAGGTAGCAGTTTTCAACGAATAGCTATCATTGCTGTTTAGATAGCACTTCTTCAAAGAGCACCTGCATCAGCTTCATGCCATGCTCGCTGCTCCAGTCTTGGGCCAGTTCTACGATAAGTTGGTTCGTTGATGTCAGGGTGACGCCGTGAGACTCCATCCTGCGTAGTGCCGTTTCATCAGCAAGCGTGCTTGGTGAGCCTGAACCATCAACCACAACTTGCACTTGGTACCCTTCAGCTATTGCGGTAATAGCAGGATAGACAACGCAAACATCGGTTGTGATCCCGGCAATAATCAGATTCTTACGCCCTGTAGATTTCACCGCATCCGAAAAAGCCGGATCCTTCATGGCATCGACAACACCGGCACGCTGAATGCGGTTTTCAAATGCTTCCGGTACTGCCTGTTGCAACTCTTCAAACAGTGGGCCCTGGGCATGCTCCTCCATACTTGAAGTCAAAATTAACGGCATCCCCGTCTCCTTTGCCGCACGAGCCAGAGCAAGTGTATTCTTCTTCACCTCAGCGAGATCCGCAGACTTAACCCAGCCCATGGTTCCTACCTGATGGTCAATCAATAACATTGCTGCATTTTCTGGACTAAACGTTGTCTGTTTCATAGTTACCTCTTCAAATTTCTTACTACTTATTAGTCGGTTCTACCTCTAACCAACTCTAGGTTTCAGGGCATTTCGCATCAGCTCGTCTGAATGTCAGAGCAGAGTCTCAATCAGAAACCTGTACTTAATGCCTCGTGAATGGGTTTATTGTATGCAGAGTGAAATTACTTTATTAGATGGTATAATTGAGTTTTACAATCCCATATAACAGAGCAATAAGATGATCGACTTTAACGAGATAAAGGTATTTGTCACCGTTGCTGAAGCAGGCAGCTTCATCGGTGCAGGAAAAATATTGGCCATGCCATCGACATCAGTTAGCCGTAAAGTTCAGCAACTAGAGAATAACCTTGGGGTAAGGCTACTGCACCGAAGTACGCGTAAGCTGTCCCTTACCACACAGGGAGAAGAGTATTTCAAACAATGCCGTCATCATCTGGCAGCTATCGATGAGGCAAACCGTTTCATCTCAACCTCACAGCAAGCGCCCCAGGGAACGCTGAGAATTACCTCACCACTGGACTTCGCCAGCCATTATGTACAGCCTTGGGTTATTGATTTTCTGGCCAGCTATCCAGATATTAAGGTGGAAATGGAAGTGAGTGATGCGCAGGTCGACTTGATAGAAGACAGAATAGATATCGCATTTCGAACGGGTAAACTGCAGGATTCAAACCTTATCGCCCGCCGTCTCGGGCCGAAAAAAACTGTCTGCTGTGCCAGCCCTCGTTATTTGGCACAACACGGCATTCCGGCTCTTCCTCAAGACCTAACAAAACATTGGTGCATACCGCTAGGCGGCAACCTGCAAAATCAGAGTTGGACCTTCCAGGATGGAAAACAATCACAAACCATCCCTATTAATGGTCGTTACTCATCCGACAGTGTACTCCTAGCCATTAAGGCTGCAGTTGAGGGACTCGGGATAGTACGTGTTCCGGTACCATTGGCAAAGCCTTATCTGGAAAGTAACTCTCTTGTCTCTGTACTCGAAACTTATGAACATGCCGCTGGCGATATATTTATTATCTATCAATCCCATAAATACCTTACCAAGTCGATCCGTCTATTTATCGATCATATATTGGAAAAAGTACAACCCAATGCACCCTGGGATGATTAATTGTGCAACGACATTAAGAAATCAAATAATTCAGGCAAAATATAGTATCCGAAGATAATGGATACCATTACTGTAAAGCAAAGTACGGCAAACTCTGCAATGAAGCTCTTAATGCAACCCATAATATAACCAGGGTTTATCTTATTTTCATGTTGCATGAATATGTTTCCCTATCAATTATAGAGAAGGTCAGGCGAAGTAATATTTTCACCTGACCTATATGTTATGCAGTTTGAATCGTTAACGGTTGATCTTCTATCTGTTGTTTAATCGGAATACGGAACATAAGCGTATAAATGACGGGTAATATGACTAACGTAAAGACAGTCGCAAACAACAAGCCAAAGATAATGGTTACCGCCATCGAAACAAAGAATGCATCAAACAATAAAGGGATCATCCCCAGCACAGTGGTAATTGCAGCCATACATACCGGCCTGACACGGCTTACTGTTGAGTCAAATACTGCATCAAACGGCAACTTGCCTCTAGCCAGCTCTGCATTAATCTGGTCAACCAGCACAATACCATTCTTAATCACCATGCCGCTCAGACTGAGCATCCCCAACATCGCCATAAAGCTTAGCGGTGCGTCCAATACCAGCAAGCCAAACGAAATACCTATCAGTGATAATGGAACCGTGAACCAGATAACCAGTGGCTGACGAACGGAGTTAAATAGCAGCACTGTTATCAAAAACATGGCCAAATACCCCATCGGCAAGGATTGTAAAACATTGCCCTGAGCTTCATTCGATGTTTTATATTCCCCACCCCACTCAAGCTCATAACCTGGCGGTAGTGGAATCGCTTCAACGTCGCTTTTAATAAGGTTCAGCACTTCATCTGTTGTCATACCTGCTTTTAGTGACGGGTTCGCCATCACGGTCAATATACGCTTTCGGTCGCGGC
>NZ_JAKRFQ010000312.1 GCF_022347985.1 Photobacterium sp. OFAV2-7 | reverse complement strand
GGTGGTGAACGTTATTCTTGCGCTATTTGTTGCACATCTCTGCAAGGCCATGAACAACTCGAGCCTGAGATGAGTCCCATTGATAATTTTGGACTTAAGGGAAGGACAATATTAAAGCTTGCAGTTCAGTGTATTGTACTAGGATTGAAGCGTGAATCAGATGGCCTTTATTTTATTAGCAGTGAACAATTCAAAGCGCAGCTACATTAACTGATTTTTGAAGTGATTGGTTAGCGTGCGTTATCTCAGTCAGGAGCTAATCGCCTGCTTAGAAAATTCCTTCTGAATGAGCGCCAAGCTAAAAAGCCAGAGTAAACATCTCTGCCCTCCGTTCCGGGCGAATATCAATATAAGCCAACGTCTGTTGGTAATCTGAATGCCCCAACAATCGCTGAATTTCACCTATCAAAACACCCTTCTCATTGAGATTGGTCGCTGTAGAACGGCGTAAACTAGGGCATAAGCACCACCTCATCTTCCATTTCACTGTTTATGCATACAGTGTGGTAAAGATGAAAAAGCGCCCCTTCCGGAGCGCTATCAATCTTATTCCCAATCAAGGATAACCTTGCCGGAACGCCCGCTACGCATGGCGTCGAAGCCTTTTTGGAAATCATCAATCTTGAAGTGGTGAGTGATGATTGGGTTCAGATCCAGGCCAGATTGGATCAGACTTGCCATCTTGTACCAAGTTTCGAACATTTCACGTCCGTAGATCCCTTTGATGATCAAGCCTTTGAAAATAACCTGGTTCCAGTCGATACCCATGTCTGATGGTGGAATACCCAGCAGTGCAATCTTACCGCCGTGGTTCATGCCAGTTAGCATGCTGTTGAATGCTGATGGGTTACCAGACATTTCAAGACCAACATCGAAGCCTTCTGTCATGCCAAGCTCAGCCATCACATCTTCAAGCTTCTCGTTAGCCACGTTCACTGCACGGGTAACACCCATTTCACGAGCCAGATCCAAACGGTAGTCGTTAACATCAGTGATAACAACATGACGGGCACCTACGTGCTTCGCAACAGCTGCTGCCATAATACCAATCGGGCCTGCACCTGTGATTAATACATCTTCACCAACAAGGTCGAAAGAAAGTGCAGTGTGTACCGCATTACCAAACGGGTCAAAAATTGAAGCAAGATCATCAGAGATTTCATCAGGGATCTTGAATGCGTTAAATGCAGGGATCACCAGGTACTCAGCAAACGCACCTTCACGGTTTACGCCAACACCTGTAGTGTTACGACAAAGGTGAGTACGGCCGCCACGACAGTTACGGCAGTGGCCACATGTAATATGACCTTCGCCAGAAACACGGTCACCAATTTCGAAGCCGCGCACTTCCTGACCGATACCAACAACTTCACCTACGTACTCATGGCCGACAACCATAGGGACAGGAATGGTTTTCTGTGACCACTCATCCCAGTTGTAGATATGAACGTCAGTACCGCAAATGGCTGTTTTCTTGATGCGGATCAGCAGATCATTGTGACCAAGCTCAGGCTTGTCCACTTCAGTCATCCAGATGCCTTCTTCAGGCTTTAATTTAGAAAGAGCTTTAATTTTCATGACCTTTATCTCAACAAATAGTATTGCAGTGAAATATTCAGAAGCGGGCTACCACTATTTTTATTCGAGTACATTCTACCCGCCCCTGTTGTTGCATTAGTTTGCTATCACGACAGATGGCAGTTAGATGATACCCATATCTTTGCCAACTTCGATGAATGCATCGATAGCTTTATCTAGCTGTTCACGATTATGCGCAGCAGACATCTGAGTACGGATTCGTGCCTGTCCCTTTGGAACAACAGGGAACGAGAAGCCAATCACGTAGATGCCTTTAGCCAGAGCACGCTCTGCAAACTCAGCAGCCACTTTCGCATCACCCAGCATAATTGGAATGATTGCGTGATCTGCACCACCCATGGTGAAGCCAGCCGCTTCCATACGAGCACGGAAGTGCGCTGCGTTGTCCCATAGCTGGTCACGTAGCGAACCACTTTCTTCCAATAGATCCAGAACTCGGATTGACGCAGAAACGATAGCTGGTGCGACTGAGTTAGAGAACAGGTACGGACGAGAACGCTGACGTAACCAGTCGATCACTTCTTTCTTACCAGAAGTATAACCGCCTGAAGCACCACCCATCGCTTTACCCAAGGTACCTGTGATGATGTCGATACGATCGATAACATCATGGTATTCATGTGTACCGCGACCATTTGCCCCCATGAAACCCACTGCGTGAGAGTCATCAACCATCACTAGCGCATCGTACTTGTCAGCCAGGTCACAGATAGCAGGCAGGTTGGCAACAACACCGTCCATCGAGAACACGCCGTCAGTCACAATCAGCTTGTGACGCGCACCGGCTTCGTTCGCAGCGATTAGCTGCTCTTCCAACTCTTGCATGTTGTTGTTTGCGTAGCGGAAACGCTTCGCTTTACACAGGCGAACACCATCGATGATTGAAGCGTGGTTCAACGCATCAGAAATGATGGCATCTTCTGCACCAAGAATTGTTTCGAACAAGCCCGCATTGGCATCGAAACAAGAAGTATAAAGAATTGTATCTTCCATGCCCAGGAAGTTAGACAACTTTTGCTCTAGCTCTTTGTGAGAATCCTGCGTACCACAGATAAAACGGACTGAGGCCATACCGAAACCGTGATGATCCATACCGGCTTTAGCGGCTTCAATCAGATCAGGATGGTTAGCAAGGCCCAAATAGTTGTTTGCACAGAAGTTTAAAACTTCTTCGCCAGTTTGGATAGAAACAGCAGCTTTTTGCGCTGATGTAATAACACGTTCTGATTTGTATAAACCTTCAGCTTTTACTTGTTCGATTTGCTGTTTGATTTGGTCGTAGAATGCAGCTGACATGACGTTCCTCTCAATTATGACTGTAGCGAATGCATGTTTAAGCATGCATTCGCCAGACGATAATCCATATAATCAGGTTAGGAGATCTGACTGAAAAAATGTTCAATTAACAGGATGTTTGAACTTCATCCATTCTAATTCAAGCGCATTCAGACTATTATCCCCTGACCTGGAAAAGGACTGTTGAACTATGGACACAAATAAACTGATTGCCCTTATGCCGGAACTGGCTGTTTTTAAAATTGTTGTCGATGAAGGCAGCTTCACAGCCGCTGCAAAAAAACTAGGGGTCACCCCATCGGCACTGAGCAAACAGCTCTCGCGTCTCGAACACACGCTTTCAGCCAAACTTCTTGAGCGCACAACCCGAAAACTCGTGATCACCGAATCGGGTAAAGGGATCTATGATCAATGCTGCGCGATGATTGACGCAACCAAGCAAGTTGTCGAGTTCACCAGCTCGGAGCATACAACGCCCTCTGGAGCGCTGACGGTGGCGGCCCCTAAGGCATTTTTAAGTATCGTACTTCAACCTCTGGTGACCCCTTTTCTCACCAACTACCCCGATATTCAACTCAAGCTTAAAGCATCAGATGGTGATATAGACCTCGTTTCAGAAGGCATCGACGTGGTTTTCAGGCTGACTGAGAAACCGACAGAAGGCTTGGTATTAAAGCAGATTGGCAAGGTTAGCTTGAGCCTATGCGCCAGCCCTGACTATCTGGAACGACGTGGTACCCCTATCGTTCCAACCGATTTACTTCAGCACGATTGTATTTTCCTTGGCGAAACAGCCACGGATCATATCTGGGACTTTGTTAAAGGTGATGAATTCCACACCATACCCGTCACCGGTCGCTACGCTGTTAACCATTCGCAAATGCGCCTGAGAGGAGTGCTTGATGGATTGGGGATTGGCATCTTCCCAGACTTCGTGATCAAGAAACCGCTCGAAGAAGGAACGGTAACAGAAGTGCTCAGCGACTGGACAATCAAAGGAAATTACCAAGGCGATATTGCACTGCAATTTGCCCAAACCAAGTTCATGCCAGCTCGCCTTCGGGTATTTATTGACTACGTCTCGGAACATTTATACCAGTACACAGTTCATTAGCCACATTGCCTTACCATAAGGGCCGACATAGCACATAATCATCTAAATGAGGTTCTCAAGCCATAGACTATACTGGTTTTAGTACTTATGGCTTTGATACTAGGCGGCAGACACGCGATTGATCCAATCTGACATAACTGCCGTTTATATTGATACCAATACAACCCACTCTCCTATGGTATAACCGGGAGCAGGAGAGCTAACATGAAAGCTCTGATTAGTTACTTATACTCAGCCGTTATTCTCTTTTCGAGCAGTGTTGCCTCTTATCCTCTGGATTCTCTGCATTGGAACCACCGCAGTATTCTTTTCTTTGCCCCCGAGAAAGATCAGTACGTGCAAGAATTCATGAAACAAACGCTAATGAACGGCTGCCTGCTGCAGGAAAGAGATATCGTGACCATCATTATTACCCGCGATGGCTTCAACCAACCCGAAAACTTGTTCAGTCCGGAAGATATCCGCTTTCTTCAGCAAAAATATAACATTACCCAAGATAGCCACACTGCCATTCTGATCGGCAAAGACGGTCTTGAGAAACATCGCTGGGGCGAAGAAACCAACTGGCGCCAAATCACCGACTTGGTCGACAAAATGCCACTCCGTCAGCGAGAAATGACATACCGCCAAAGCCGCTGCGCCATTTAAACTTATACCGCCTACATATCAAAATACTGAGAAGGCATACCCGCTCTACGCCTCTCGTCTACGCCGTCGCATTTTTTGACGAAGGCTGATTTTTTTCTGTGCTTGAAGCAGTATCTTGTTACCCATTGACCTTCCAACTGGCCAGTTATAACAATGATGAAGACACCCTACTTATATCACGGTCAAGATACGGCTTGGGTAACTCCCTCTGAGCACAGCCTGAAACTGACCCTTGTCAGCGAGTCTGACCTACTTATCTCTGCTATATTCATTCGCTGCGAACCAGACAACGAGGAAAAGCTTGTTGATATGGTACGCGGCAACACCCATGGCAGGCTTCAATACTGGCATGGTGAAATCCCGCTAAACACAGATAGATCGCTAACCCACTACTGTTTTAAGGTAATGCAAAACAGTCGTCAGTGGTGGTTACACGGTAACGGGGTATCGTCACGAGTTCCCGGCAAAGAAGTCCACTTCAAATACAATAAAGACGATCAGCCACCAGCCTGGGTGAAGGAGCAGGTTTTCTATCAAATCTTCCCTGATCGTTTTGCTAACGGTGATCCGACAATCAGCGTCAAAAGCGACGAGTACTATCTTAAAGGCGAAGAACGTCCAACCATCGCTAAGGAATGGGGTGAACCGGTTTCGCCACACGGCAAGAACGGTCCG
>NZ_JAKRFQ010000311.1 GCF_022347985.1 Photobacterium sp. OFAV2-7 | reverse complement strand
AAGTTAAGCATTAATCCACTGAAAAATCAATGGAACATACTCATATTAGCATCGAATAATACTAACATTTAATCGCAATAAAACAGCATCATCAAATTAGCCTTAATAGTTAAAATAACGATTTTGATTATTTCATAATGGAGGTAAAAAACCGTAATACTTTTGCAATAAACCATTAATACAGAGAATCAACCTTAAGAAAGAATACTTAAATGAAAAAAATGTATTTACCGGTGTTCACAATTAGCCTTCTCGCTTTAACAGCTTGCAACGCAGAACAACAACCGGCAGACAAACCAACTCCAGTCCGTCCAGTATTATCGACAGTAGCTGCCGATGTGGAGTCAGTGCTCTTATCCACTTACCCGGGGCGCGCCAAAGCTCGTCGTGAACTTAACGTAGGATTTGAGGTTCCTGGAAAGTTGATCAGTCGACCAGTAGAAGTTGGCTCTATGGTAAAAACAGGTGACGTGTTGGCCACTCTGGATCCGGCCCCCTATCTTGCCCGAGTCCGAACGCTTGAAGGGCAACGCGATGCGCTTTTAGCTTCATTGGAAGATGCCAACAAAGATCTTAAAAGAACAAGGGAACTACTAAAGAAAAAATACACTTCTCAAGCCAGAGTTGATGACCTAGTTACCTTGGTGAGATCTACTGAAGCAAACATCGAAGCAACTAACGGGGCTTTAGATGAAGCAAGGCTTAACCTCAAATATACAACCCTTGTAGCACCATTTGACGGTACAGTCTCAGAAACCTTTGTGGAAAATTTCCAGGTAACAAATGCTCGACTGCCGATTGTCAGATTGCTCGATACCTCCAAAATAGAGATGGAAGTTGCTGTTCCCGAAAATCTGATCAACCTTGAACCTTACGTACAATCCATAGACGTTCAATTTTCTAGCTTGCCTGATCTCGTGATTCCGGCTCAAATTGCCCACGTTGGCAACGATGCATCTCCAACAACACGAACCTACCCTGTCACGATAGTGATGGATCAACCACCGGGTAACAAAATTCAACCGGGCATGGCTGGTCGAGCTACTGCAAAAGTAAAATTACCTGCTGATTTACAACAAGTGGGTATCCAGATACCCGTTACTGCTATTTTTTCACCGAATACTTCACACCCAGATGACAAGCATGTCTGGATCATCGATGAAAACTCGCACCAGGTCAGCGCAAGACAAATTCAGATCCGTTCATTCACCGAGCGTGGCGTTCTTGTCAGTGGCGTCAATAAAGGGGAACGAATTGTAACGGCAGGCGCAAATTCATTGATTGAGGGCCAGAAGGTCCGATTACATGAACCTGTGGAGTAAAACTATGTCAGTTTCTCAATTTGCAATTCAAAAGCGTGCCGTCACGTATTTTTCCCTTTGTCTGATATTAGTAATAGGTTTCTTCAGTTACTTTCAGATGGGGCAGCTAGAAGATCCTGAGTTTACTGTAAAAACCGCTCTGGTCGTTACTCAATATCCAGGTGCTAGCCCCCAGGAAGTTGAACTGGAAGTTACTGATCGCCTTGAAACTGCGATTCAGGAGCTCCCCGAACTTGAATTCCTGACATCATTTTCCCATGCTGGTCTTTCGATCATTAAGGTGGAAATCAAACAGGAATATTGGGCTGATAGGCTGCCTCAAGTCTGGGACAAACTCCGTCACAAAGTTAACGATATAAGTAATCTATTACCACCAGGCACCTCGACGCCTAACGTTATTGATGACTTTAGTTTCGTCTATGGCTTCGTGCTTGCTGTAACGGGAGACGGTTATTCCTATGCAGAGCTCGAAGAACACGTAAAGACTATTCGTAAAGAACTTAGTCTTGTTGATGGTGTTTCCCGGGTTGAACCCTGGGGATTACAAACTAAGGCAGTTTATCTGGACGTTTCAGAGCAAAAAGTTCTCGACCTTGGAGTGTCCACTCAAGACTTTATCAGTACCTTAAATTTGCAAAATCAAGTTGTTGATGCAGGCTCACTTGAAATCAATGATCGACGTTTACGTATAGTCACCGACGGCCAATTTCAATCGGCTGAAGATATCGGTGATCTCAAGCTAAGGCCTTCGCTGCAAGACAAAGTAGCCGATGCAATGGAAAGCTTACCTCTCGTTGACGGTATTCCAACAAGCAGAAGCACCGACGTGGTTAGGCTAAGAGACATTGTTGATATTCGCAAAGGTTATATTGAACCGAAAATCAACGATATGCGCTTCAATGAGCAACCAGCTATTGGCATCTCGATTGCCAACATTTCAGGCGGAAACATTGTTGATACTGGCAGAAACCTAGATGAAGCGCTTGAGGAAATCATCACGAGGCTGCCTGTTGGCATTGAGATTCACAAAGTGGCATGGCAGAGTGATCTGGTCACCTCTGCAATTGATTCATTTATTATAAGCCTTATCGAAGCCGTACTGATCGTACTTGTTGTCATTACCCTGTTTATGGGTTGGCGCATGGGCGTCATCATTGGGGGCTCGCTTATATTAACGATCCTTGCGACTTTTATGGTCATGGTCGTGCTTGGAATTGACCTGCAACGCGTATCTCTGGGGGCTTTGGTTATTGCTCTCGGTATGATGGTCGACAATGCTATTGTTGTTGCAGACGGCATGGCAGTACGCCTTAAAAAAGGAATGAGCCGGACTAAAGCAGCTATTGAGGCAGCTACACAACCGAGTGTCGCTTTGCTTGGTGCCACTTTAGTCGCTGTGATGGCGTTCTTTCCGATTTTCGCCGCCCGAACTAACTCTGGCGAATATGCAGCATCACTTTTTGTAGTTGTGGGTGTTTCGCTCATCCTTAGCTGGGTGATCGCAATGACCATAACACCGCTTCTATGTCTTGACATCGTCAAGCTGCCAAATACACAGGGAGAGGTACGTGAAAGTATTCTTCTAAGAGCATTTCGCTCAATTCTAACGCTTTGCTTACGATTTAGAATCGTTACAAGCTTATTGATGTTTACCCTTTTGGGAACCTCAATCTATGGCTTTAACTATGTCGACCGATTGTTTTTTACAGACGCAACCAGGGCGCAGTTTATGGTTGATATCTGGGCGGATGAGGGAACAACTATCGATCAAACATCAAGCCTTGCCAAACGGGTTGAAGAAAAACTAGCTGATGATAAACGTGTGGATAGCGTAACTTCATTCATTGGCTCGGGGGGACCTCGTTTTTATCTTCCCGTTGATCCAGAGTTTCCTTACGCAAGTTATGCGCAATTGGTTATCAACACAACGTCACTGGATGTCGTCGATGACTTGGTTGCCGATCTCGAGCCATGGGTAAAATCAGAAATCCCGGAAGCTTTGGTACGAGTCAGAAAATATACTGCAGGACCAGGTAATACCTGGCCATTTGAGGTACGTTTTAGCGGACCGGCAAATGCAGACCCAATGGTCTTAAGAGACCTTGCAGAGCAAGGTCAGGCTATTCTGCATGCAACACCAAGGGCTAAGGATATTCGCACCGATATGCGTAACAGAACCTCTCACATTATTGCTCATTATGATCAAGTGACAGGGGTTTGGACAGGAACAACACGTTCTGATATCGCTAATGCATTTCGTATTGGATACGATGGTATTCCAGTTGGTTTATATCGCGAAAAGGATAATTTAATGCCCATTATCCTTCGTCGCAACGAAGAAGAACGCCAACAGCTTGCGAGTAACATAGCTCAACTTCAAGTAACCCCGGCCTTTTCTATCAAGGCAGTACCTCTTTCCTCAGTAACCGATGGTGTTGTTGAATTAGAAGATCCAACTATTGTGCGGTGGAATCGACGCAGATCCGTTGCTGTTCAGGCGAGTCCTGACGGTGTGACTCTTCCTGCTTTAGTCGATGAAGTCCGCGCTCAGTTCGAAGCTATCGAATTACCACCAGGTTATAAACTGGAGTGGCGAGGCGAAACCTACAGCACGGCAGATGCCCAGAACTCACTCAAACCCGGGGCTGCACCAGCATTGATAATTATGGTATTTATCGTGGTTGCCCTCTTCAACGCATTCAGGCCAGCCTTCGTGGTATTTGCTGTGGTTCCGTTCGCGATGATAGGAATAACTGGCGGGTTACTTTATTTCAATCAACCTTTCTCATTTATGGCACTGCTTGGCGCAATGAGTCTTGTTGGCCTGATGATCAAGAATGCAATTGTATTGTTGGAAGAAGTTCAGGTAAACCTCAACAAAGGTCTGCATAAAACAGATGCTTTAATTGAGGCGGCTGTTTCGCGCTTTAGTCCTGTATTGCTCGGAGCCGCGACTACCATCCTTGGCGTACTGCCATTGTTGACAGATATATTCTGGGTCGCGATGGCCACCACAATAGCGATCGGTCTGACCTTTGGCACAATCGTAACGATGATCCTCGTCCCGGTGTTTTATGCAGTACTTCACAACATTAAGGTAGAGACAAAAAAAGGATAATTTATTGATATGGATAGTCGATATCTGTTCATGGCTTCAAATAGGTAAACCATAGGAAGCTAAATTTGCCTTTATTCATGAACATCCTCATGAGGGACTGTGGGGATGTTCATTATGAGTTAATGAATTAGACTAATCTACCTTATGAGCAGCTCCTCACCTTTAGAGCTATACCATTGTTTTTATTATATCTATGATTGCAATTACTGGGTTTCTGCTTTAGTGACACTATCAATAATAAAAGTCATATTTTCGGTATAATCACCTCTCGTTGACTCTTCAAGCAAAAGCCCTTTCCCAGCAGAAATAAGTGTGTACGCAATACCCAAGGCGTTACTTTTTGGTACAAGACCATGGCGCGTCAGATAATCTGCAAGTCTAGCTCTAAAACGTAGTGGCCAGTCTTCACTAGATGTATGTGTCGCCTTCAAGGTATCGTCAAGCACTGCTGTTCCATGAGGGTTGCTGATAATTTCAATCGCTTCACCAATCAAAATATCAAAAACATCAATCAGGGTCTGCTTTGGCTCCTTTGTATCGCTATCAAGACGTACAAAAATCCGTGAATACATATTGGCTAAATATGTATACAGCACCCATTCATAACATTTATCTTTCGAGCCAAATTTTTTATATATAGATTGCCTCGACACTCCAGCAGCTTTTGCAAGATCTTGCATAGAAGCTTTTTGAAATCCATATTGTGAAAAAACCTTAAGTAACTCACTCGCTAACTTAAATTCGCACTCTTTTATCTCTGACATATATGAAACCAGACACTTAAAACAATGTACTTTTAACTACCTTCTACAAGAGGTCCCAAAATTTCTCAACTTTTTTTGTTAATTTTTCCGCACTAACATTAGTCCTTCTCACTTCAGACGGTACATCATAAGTCATTTTGCACGGTCA
>NZ_JAKRFQ010000310.1 GCF_022347985.1 Photobacterium sp. OFAV2-7 | reverse complement strand
AGTGCGCTGTTTAAAAAAGTGTATTCCAAAGAACTGGATACTGCAGGTGGCCAGCCGTTTGGGTTGCTGGTCGTTGATCATCATGTTCACTCTGATCTGGATGAAAAGTGTGATTTCGATGATCTTTATACGTTGCAATTACTGGCTGAGCTCGGGGAACGCTCGCTGTGTCCGGTCGTACTGGGAGTCGATAATTATTTCTTCGGAGATGACCCGTCCCGATTAGCCCATGATCACGCAAGGATAGATCGTATTCTGACTAGCCAGGATCTTCAGAGCTGGCAGTTACTGCGTGAACATCATTCGAGCCGATTTCTACATTTGGTTCTGCCAGAGTATCGGATTCGAGCCCCTTGGCAGCATTACCCTGCTGGGTTTGTGTTCAGTGAAGCCAATACCAATAAAAGTGTTTTGTGGGGCAATGCTGCTTATTTGCTGGCTGCCAACGTGATCCGTGAATTTGATCGGATTAGCTGGTTTGGTTTTTTGCGGGCACATGATGCAACCGGTAATCATGGGGTGCTGATAGATTTAAATGGCAGTGCTTGTTCGCCACTTAAAGCGCGTATCGATATATTCAGTGAGAGTGACAGCTTTTGGGCCGATCAAGGATTTGTCCCGGTTTCTAGTCTTTATCTCAGCGGCCAGCTGGGGCTGTTTAGTAATCAGTCTGTGTGGAAGCCTGTCAGCGAAGCGAGCAAAACTAGCGGAATGCTGCAAACCAATTTGATGGCCTGTCGCTTTGGCCACTATATCAAAGCCCAGATGCGGGATCAGGTCGGTAGTTTTGATAGCGCGGCAACATGCCAGCGCGAGTTGGATAGATGGTTGCAGACTTATATCAGCAATGTTGATTATGGCGACGAGTCAATAATGGCGCGTTATCCGCTTAAGCATGCGGAGGTTCGTTTTATTGCGGATCGCCATGATACGACTCGTTACCGCTGTGAAATCAAACTGCAGCCACAATACCAGTATGAAATGCTCGATACTCATATAACGCTAATGACAGATGTTTCGTCCGACAAGCTGGGAGAAACAGTATGAGTTTGATGGCTAAGCTAAAAGGCCAATGGCGTGGTGATGTTGATGATATTCGTGATGCCATCATTGAAAACCTGTCTGCTGTGCTGTCGGCGAGGGCTCCGATGTGGGAGAGCCCGGAATTGAGTTCCCAGGTCCATGAGTCTATTGCGACCTTAGGTATGGTGAGCTCGTTGCGCAGTCAAGGAAAGAGCAGCAGTGATCTGATTCTCCATGACGTTAAGCAGCTGATTGTTAAGTTTGAACCGCGGTTGAAAGACGTCGTTGTTGAGTTGGACGAAAACTCTGTTGCAACCAATAAGCTCAAGTTCCGGATTGAAGGTCTGATCAGCAGCAAGTTCGGTGATGAAGTGGTGGTGCTTGACTCTAGCCTTGATTTTACCACCAGTAGTTTAGATGTAAGGAAAACGAACCTTGTCTGAGTCGTTACTAAGTTATTTTGAACAAGAGCTGGCATTTATTCGTCAGGAGGCGGGTGAATTTGCTCGTCGCCACCCTGGAGCAGCCAAGTCTCTGGGGATCAGTGACGACAGTGTTGATGACCCTCAGATTTCCCGTTTGATTGATAGCGTGGCTTTGCTTAATGCCCGGCTACAACAGCGGCTGGATGACTCGTTCCCACAGCTGACCGATAGCTTGCTGCGATTGTTGTTTCCGCATTATCTTCGTCCGATCCCGGCATACAGTATTTTGAAAATGCAGCCTTCTGATGAGGTTAGCGCCAGACATTTTATTCCCCAAGGCACTCACCTCGGTATATCGGATACTGATATAGATACGACGGTTTTCCGTACTTGTCAGGATTTGACCTTGTATCCGGTCAAGATAGCATCTGCGCATGTGGCGATGGCCCCTTTTGATACCGAGAAACCGAACGGAGCTGAGCATGCCAAGGCGATGCTGGAAATTCAGCTTCATACTACTGATCCGAGTATTTTGTTTTCTGATCTTGATCTGACATCCTTGGAGCTGTTCCTGCGTGGTGAAACCCAGTCGATACTCCGGTTGTATGATCACCTGCTAGGTGGGGTGAAGGAAGTCTGCGTGCAGTACGGCGAGCAGCGAATATCGCTGGGCAGTGATGCGCTACAACCCGTTGGTTTTGAAAGTCAGCAGCAGGTTCTACCTTATAGTTCGCGTAGTTTTGGTGGCTTTCAGCTACTGACAGAATTTTTTACCTTTCCTGAACGGTTTCATGTTATTGCTTTGGACCTCGCTCAGTCGCTGCAATATGCCAATACCAGTGAGATAAAGATCCAGCTGTTTCTCGATGATATGGCGGTCGATCTGTCACGAAGCCTTGGCGCAGATAACTTTCATTTGTTCTGCACGCCGATTATTAATTTGCAATCGATGACGGCTGAACCGCTCAGTGTAGATTTTGGCCATAGTCAGTACCCGATAGTATTGGATGCTGGCGGCCAGCAACAGCTTCAGCTGTTTGCCATAGAGCAGGTGCTCGATGTCACTGAGCGCCAGAGCTGTTCGGTACCGCCCTTGTATGGTGAAAAATACAAAGGGGCTGAGACAGGTCTCAGGTGGCAGTTGGTACAGGACTGGCATAGCGAATCCGTGTTGCAAAGTAGCCTACGTGTGGCCGATCTTGAGCATAAAAGTGCCAACAGTGAAGCTCGAACTTGGCTGGTGTCGGCAACATGTTCCGATGGTGCGGTAGCCGGACACCTATCGATATCTAGCCAGGTAAGCTGTCGCGATTCCATTTCGCTACCAGCACGGTTGCAATTGCTGCGCCGTCCGACCAGGCAGATCCGAATCAAATCGGCTGAACAAAATGCCTGGCCTTTGCTTGCTCACCTCCACTTTAACTATCACTCCCTGCTGGGAGCGGACGATCCAGTCGCAGCGCTGAAGGCAATGCTGAATTTATATAATCATACCGAAAGTTCGCAAAACATGGCCTATATCGCGGCGATACAAGGTATTGAGCAAGAACAGGTTGTCGCGCCGATCCGTATTTCAGGCAAAAGCTGTTTTGCCTACGGCACCCGTATCAGTATTACCCTCAGTGCCAAGGAATTGGGGGGAGGCGGTATCGAGTTGTTGTCTCGGCTGCTGGACCGCTTTTTTGCGTTTTTCGCCGGCTTTAATAGCTTTACCCAGGTGGTGATAATGCTTGAAGGTGCTGAAGGGGAGTATAAGGTATTTCCAAGGAGGTCCGGGTGCAAGAACATGCTCTGACTCGGCTTCTTGATCAGCCATACACTTTTGACCTTCATCGAGCCATGCAGTTGGTTAAGCATGAGGCTGCCACCTTGGGTATAAGGCCGACTGTATCGTTCACAGCCAGCCTGCTGCCTGCCTATCAGCAGGCAGATATTGTTGAAGTCAGCAACCCGGTTGCCAGCCAATGGGCATTTACCTGTGATTTGCCTGCGCTGTCTGGTAGCCAGGGCGTCATGCCCCGTTCTAGCTATAACGAGTCGCTCAGGGAGCTGTTTGAGCAGGGGAACTATGCGCTGGTTGATTTTTTGAATGGGTTTAATAACCGTTATTACCGTTTGCATTGTCAGGCAGAGCTCAAGAACGATATGGCAGCCCAGGCCGAAGAAGAGCATTTTGACTGGAATCGTCACAGCATGTCGTTGACTGCTATGTTAGCGAATCTTAACGGTGACCTTGGTAATAATCGTACTCTTCCCTCAGGCCACTTGATTCAATATTCCGGCTTGTTTGGCCTGAAATTGTCATGCCCCCTTACTTTAAAGCAGTTGCTGATTGACTACTTTGAGTACGATTTTGATGTTGAATATGGCGATGTGGACTATGTACCACTGTTGCCATGTAGCGTGACTAAGTTGGGTAAAACAGGGCAAAACAATCAATTAGGTCTTGGTGCTTTGGTGGGCAAGAGTGCCGTTATCGCTTTCCAGTCCCTTGAAATAATGATCAAACCGAACAATAACCTTCAGTTCAACCAGATTCGAGATGACCATCAACTGGTCAGAGCGATAGAGGCATTTGTTCGGCATTACATGGGTGTCGATCTCAAGCTGAAGCTGATGATAAAGGTTGACGGTAAGTATCTGCCCGGTCTGCGTTTAAGCACTTGCAGCCGTTCTGATATTCGCCTGGCGCAGTCGACTTGGCTTGCCCCGAAGCAGATAACTCGAGAACACGTGGTAATGCCACTTAAATAACAGCAAGGATACAGCATGATCAATGTTGAATTACAGAGCTTGGTAAAACGTATCGCCTTACCATTAAAAAGTTCACTTGAAGCTGCAGCGGGCGATTGCATGGCCCGTACTCATTTTAGTATTGAACAAGAGCATTGGTTTAATCAGCTACTGAACGAGCCCAAAAGTGGCTGGATTGAGTTATTGCAGCAAGGGAATATTGGTCGCGATCAGGTCGTGGATCTGCTATCCCGCCATTTGAATAGTTTGTCTCGGGGAAATGAGAGTTCTCCGGCGTTGTCACCGACCTTGGTAGAGTTGATTAAAGATGCCTGGTTGTTGGCTTCGGTTAATCATCGTCACGCTGAGGTTAACGGCTATCACATCCTGCTGGTAATGAAACAGCGGATGGAGCAAGGTGGATATAACGGCGAATTAAGTAACTGGTTGAACAGTCTGTCATCGGAGTCACTTAAAGCGAGCGCTACCAAGCAACAGCCGACCCAACGACCTGATTCCACTACCGGTTCTGCAGATGTCTCTGCGGGAGGCGAGGCAGGTACCGTTGCACTGGATAAATATACCCATAATTTGACTGCTGCTGCGAGGAACGGTGAGTTGGACCCTATTTCAGGTCGAAATACCGAGATCCGAAAGTCTATCGATATACTTTGTCGTCGTCGGCAGAATAGCCCGATTCTGGTCGGGGATCCCGGTGTAGGCAAGACTGCAATTGTTGAAGGTCTTGCACAGCAGGTTGTCGACGGCAATGTACCGCCGTCGCTGGCGAATGTTGAGTTGCGTACTCTGGATCTGGCCTTGCTCCAGGCTGGTGCAAGTATTAAGGGGGAGTTTGAAAATCGCCTTAAAGATGTACTTGCTGAGGTTAGGCAATCACCTCATCCCATTATTGTGTTTATCGATGAAGCGCATACCTTGATCGGGGCTGGTGGTGCCGCAGGCCAGAATGATGCAGCCAACTTATTGAAGCCTGCTTTAGCTCGCGGTGAGTTTCGCACCATTGCGGCAACGACATGGGCTGAATACAAGCAGTATTTTGAAACGGATGCAGCCCTTACACGTCGTTTCCAACTGGTTGCTGTCGGTGAGCCGAATGAAGAAGATGCGATCCAGATGCTGCGCGGTGTGACACGTGGCTTGGAAAAGCACCATAG
>NZ_JAKRFQ010000309.1 GCF_022347985.1 Photobacterium sp. OFAV2-7 | reverse complement strand
TTATTCGTCTGGCCTGGTTTTCGTCGTACAACCATGATGTTCGATCGAGACCCAAGGCTCGCGGGTGAAACTAAATGGAACTACACCAAGCTTGTCCACCTGGCATTTGAGGGGATCACCTCGTTCAGTACTCGTCCGTTGCGATTGGCAACTGGTGCTGGCCTGATTACTTCAATGGCAGCAATTGCAATGGCAGCTGTTGTCTTTACCAAAACCATGATTTGGGGAGATCCTGTAGCAGGCTATCCGTCAACAATCATGGTTGTCTTGCTTCTCGGCGGAATCCAACTGCTTTCCATCGGCTTGATGGGAGAGTATGTCGGGCGACTATTTATTGAAGCAAAGCAGCGACCTTTATTTGTTGTTATGGATAACAACGTACGAGAAGCAGTAAAAATGAACAAAGAAGTAGAAGCATGATTCAGTCACTAAAGAAACTTTCACCCACTCAATTTGCAATTGCTTTAGCTGTGTTCGCAATGGCTGTTCGGTTGCTAACTCTTGGTATTTATCCATTAATGGATACAACAGAGGCGCGTTATGGCGAGATGGCTCGAATTATGTTCGAGACCGGTAACTGGATCACGCCGATGTTTGACTATGACGTTCCATTTTGGGGTAACCCCCCTCTGTTTACCTGGCTAAGTGCGACGGGGTTTGAGTTCTTGGGAGTATCCGAATTCGCTGCTCGAGTCCCACACCTCATCGTTGGCTGTATAGTGTTATGCTTGGTATGGCTACTTGCTGCCAGAGGAAAAGGTAATCGCAATACAGCCTGGCTGGCTGTCGCTATTTTAGCAACTACAACTGCATTCAGTGTTATTGCGGGCGCAGTCATGACGGATATGGCGTTAACGCTTGCCATTACTCTGTCTATGATGAGCTTTTGGCTGTCTTGGCAGCAAAAATCCCGAGGATGGGGCTACTTATTCTTTGTAGGTCTTGCCATTGGCATGCTGGCAAAAGGGCCGCTGACGTTAGTACTTGTCGGGATTAGTCTGGTGCTATGGCTGGCTCAGGATAAGCGCTGGCAGCAAATACCCACTTGTCTGCCATGGAAGGGAGGAGTGGTTTTATTTTTACTTATATCATTGCCTTGGTACTTGCTGGCAGAATGGAAAACCCCGGGCTTTCTGAATTACTTCATCATCGGCGAGCATATAAAGCGATTTGTTGTTAGCGGCTGGGAGGGGGACCTTTATGGCTCGGCCCATAAAGAACTAAGAGGCACCATTTGGGTGTATTGGATATTGGCTGCTTTGCCTTGGTCTCCGGTATTGATCTATCAGGTTTCGCGATTTTTCAGAAACGGACAAGATGGTGTTCAGTCTGAGTCAGGCTATCTTGGATTTCTCTGGTGCTGGATGGCATCGCCATTACTATTGTTTACGTTTGCTGGCAATATTCTGCCTAGCTACGTACTTCCCGGTTTACCTGCGATGGCTTTGCTCATCACGGCCTACCACTATCAACAGCCTTTATCTGAACGCGTGTTTAAGCTGGGGTTGATTACTCCTGTTTTAATTGTCATTGTCGCTCTATTGCTCAAATTCAACCTAACCGGAAAAGAAGCTGAAAAACATCTGATGGCTCAATGGGCTTCACAAGCCGAAACGAGCCAGAGCGAGTTGCTGTATGTCAACCACAGGCCGTTTTCTGCCCAGTTTTATTCCAATGGTCAGGCTAAAGCGGTGAGTGAACCGATTACAGAGTTGATGAAAAACGCCAAATCAGATGTGTTTATTGTCATCGATAAAAAACACATACCAGAGGGTTTTTTATGGGATAAGCGCCGTTGTGAGTTACGTGGAGAATCGAAAAAGCGTGAGCTTATCTATTGTAAATCGATAAACCCATCGCTTGTTAATGTAGCGCCGTAAATGAACTTGTTTAACCAGTTATATGACGTGCGATAAAAGTGAACTGACATATTGGTTGTTTTTTGAACTGTGATAGGACTAACTATATCCCTTTTAATGCTGTGGGAATATGACGTCAGGATTATGGAAAGTTGGAGCATCACTATGTACAAAGAGTTACTAGAGATACCCAGTAGTCATAGTTTCGTGCGCACAGACATGAAGTGGGATATCGGCAAGGAAACAGATATTGATACCTTTTGGTACGATGAGAAAGACTTAACCGGAAACATTATTGCCAAATATGTGGTCAAAGTAACCAAGTTTATTTATCCGCCTAAACGGTCACGGATCTGCTACCAGAAATTTACTCCCGACAATTTGTCGCTGCTTTCCACAGGAGAGCTGAAACAATGAATGTTGTTTAAAAAGTGGCCTGGTGCCACTTTTTTCATTCTAGTGTGATCCAGGGCAGAAAATGTGCGGCGTCCAGCAAAGCTGCACTCTAGCGTTTGATTAATATATCTAATGGCTTGACGGTATGGGCAATAGCTGTAAAAGTATGGGGATATTCAACCCTTTGAGTATTAAGGGTGAAAAATAACGATATTGCTATTTAGTGTGGTGATTCATTTTATATAGAAAAAATAATACCAGGCTATAACGCGATAGAAACAATTTAGAATCAAAGGATGATACGGCCATGATACCAAGAGACGCGACACTCCGTGTTGTCAGACCTACGGATAATCTAGAGCAAATTGCTGTGATGTATAGTAAGGCACTTGGCTTTGAGATGCTTAAACAGTTTAAAGATCATGATGGCTTTGATGGTGTAGTACTAGGTCACCAGCAACATGCCTATCATTTGGAGTTTATTCATCAACAAGGCGCCACTGTAGGAAAAGCACCGTCACAAGAACATTTGTTAGTGTTTTATATTGACTGCAGCAGAGTATGGGAACGTACCTGCCGTAATATGATTGATGCCGGATTTAGCGTGGTAGAGTCTACGAACCCATATTGGGAAAATGTTGGTAAAACATTCGAAGATGTTGACGGATACCGCGTGGTACTACAAAACCGAGATTGGGATTGCTAATTCCAATTGAATCTTAAAAGCTCAGGCTAATACCTGAGCTTTTTTGTCTATGCCTATACCCAAGCTACCTCAAGATGCTCGTTTCAGCGAGAATTACTTGGCTTGTAGGCTAGGCACCGATTAGAAGATCTAGGGCTCTAAATTAATAATCGGTATATTCCCTAATGACGCTTTGAGAGGTCCTCGTAAGCTGACTTGAACATTAGGGTGAAGCCGTCCTGCGATAATTCCTTGGCTGTCATCTCGGCAGCGTTCAGACGCCTATAACATTCACCTAGGGCAGCAATCGCATTATCAATCTCTTTGGTACTGAGTTGTGGAGTGTGCATCTTGGTTCTCTTCCTGGTAAGACAGAAACGTTATTAGTACATGCCGTTAAAGTGGGCCGTAATTTTATATTTCGACCATATCTCAGCCTGTATGAATGCAAACTGAACGGCGTGTAATTGTTTATTCGTTGTTGTTGGAAACGAATCTAGCGTATTGATTTTGCTAGCTTGCTTTGTCAGGAAAGTGTCAAATAAAGAAAATATTTGGTTTGAATTCAGAGCGTTGAGCAGGCTGATGCTGAGGGCTGTTTATATGAGCTCTCAAAATCATGCCTGCTGATTATTGTTGGGAGGTTTTCGTGAAGTTAATATCTTTTATCCAGCTCCATGAGTTTGTGAATGAATGCCTGAATCTGAGCTTCGTTGTTATTGTGAAACTCAGTTGTGGTTTGGTTTATGACGGTATCGGGATCTTCATTCGCGGTATGGAAGTGGTATGTATTATGGAAGTTGATATCGAGGCTGACATTGCTATCAGATAGATTGACATAGTATCCATCCGGGTTCTCAGTGCAGGTGACTCCACCAAGCTGGATGCCCGTATCTGTCGCTGTTCCCTGAGTTTTGATCTTTTCGTACACACTAAGCAAGGTACGTACATCAACACTGTTTTTCATAACAACCTCCACCCAATTTCATATTGTTCCTACGGTAAAAAACGCAAGTTACACTTATAAATTTAGGTCCTGTCTCGTTGACTGCAAGCTAAGTTAGTTGAATGTTATTTAAGATCAAAAATAGAGCCCGTTAGGGGTCACAGTTTTGCCAAAAAAGGAACAGAACAACATTGATATTTTTAATGATTTCATAGTGACCTTTCGTAAGCTAAGTGATAGGTTGAATCTATGAACAGCCACTAAATGGAATTTATCCTATGTTTAAGCAGCTTACCGAAGCACAACTTGACCCTATTTTGTCGCTTTCAATTGCCTACCGAGAAGACGAGCGCGAAAATAAGATGGATTTAGGTAGAGGGGTGTACCGGAATAGCCAAGGTGAAACGCCGATCATGCAGGCAGTTCAGCAGGCTCAGCAGCGTGTATTGGAGACACAAACGACCAAAGCCTATGTTGGGCTTGCCGGAAATGAGGTGTTTAACCAGTCAATGATGGATCTGTTGCTTACAGATACATCTGCATATAGCCGTGCTGCCGCAATTCAGACTCCGGGAGCCAGCGGAGCACTGCGGATGTTGGCCGATTTAATGTATATTGCCCAGCCTGACACAACGGTATGGATTTCAAACCCTAGCTACGTCAATCATAAGCCTGTTATGGAAGCCGCTGGGTTGAAAGTTCGCTATTACCCGTATTTCAATCCAGTCACGAAGCAAGTTGACAGCCAGGCGATGCTGACCGAATTAGCGAAAGCCGGTCCGAAGGATGTTGTGTTGCTTCATGGGTGCTGTCATAACCCAACGGGGGCTGATATTTCGTTTGCCGACTGGCAGGCGATTACGGAGCTCGCTAATAAGAACGGCTTTATGCCATTTGTCGATATTGCCTACCAGGGCTTTGGAGATGGCCTGGAACAAGATGCGGCTGGCTTGAAGCATATGGCCGAAAATACTGAAGAGATGATTATCGCAACATCTTGCTCTAAGAACTTTGGACTGTACCGTGAGCGCACTGGTGCCGCGATTGTGATCAGTGATAGCCTGAAGGAAGCGCAGAAGGCGAAAGGGCGGATTATGAATCTTGCACGCTCGACATATACCATGCCACCTGATCACGGTGCTGCACTTGTCGCGACTATTCTGAGCGATCCTGCACTCACTCAAGTTTGGAAGCAGGAACTGGACGAAATGCTGGGGCGTTTATTGAGCTTGAGAGCTGGGCTGACAAAGGCGGTACGCGCACAAGGCTCAGATGAATTCGATTTTATCGAGCAGCACAAAGGGATGTTCTCGGTAACAGGTTTAAGCCCTGAGCAAATCGGTCGTTTGCGCGATGAGTTTGCCATCTATGCTGTTGGTGACGGGCGGATCAATGTTGCCGGCTTACAAGAACAGCAACTAGATTATCTGGCTAATGCGTTAGTTACCGTATCACGCTGAAGTCGTAACGATGAGTGAGGGAGCTAG
>NZ_JAKRFQ010000308.1 GCF_022347985.1 Photobacterium sp. OFAV2-7 | reverse complement strand
ATCAAAGGCCGTAATCTGGAAAATGTCATCAAGGTATCCGAATGAAAATACTTGTCGTTGAAGATGAAATCACACTAGGCGAACAAATCGTCGATGGTTTGGAGCAAAGTGGATGGGTCGCTGAACTATCTACCGACGGTATCGATGCCCTCTACCGGGCGACCTCTGAGCCATGGGATGCCATCGTCCTCGACCTCGGATTGCCAAAACTTGACGGCCTCACGGTGTTAAAAGGGATCAGAGATGAAAATGTCAGCAGTCCAGTCGTCATTCTCAGTGCACGAAACGAGTTGACCCAACGCGTTGAGGGGCTGAATGCCGGTGCCGATGACTACCTGACTAAGCCCTTTCAGATGGTTGAACTTGTCGCCCGCCTGCGTGCCCAGCTTCGCCGTTCGACAGGTAATGCCTCTCCGGTGATTCAGATCAGCGGGCTAAGCCTGGATACACGCAGTTCGAAAGTACTCTACAACGGTGAAGCTGTTGATTTAACAGCGCTAGAATTTAAAGTCCTGTCTTACATGATGCATAACGCTGACAAGGTGATCTCTCGCTCTGAGCTAGTCGAACATATCTACAAGCAGGACTTTGATCGGGACTCCAATACCATTGAAGTCTTCATCGGGCGTATCCGTCGTAAGATTGGCGGTGATGTCATCAAAACCGTTCGAGGGCTTGGATACCGCATCAATGCCGATTAAAACTCGTAGCAAACATCTTCCTAGCCTACGCAGTCGTCTGCTCCTCGCCGCGACGGTATGGCTACTGGCTATAACGCTCTCTGCGGGCTATTTGGTGCCAAGCTTTATCAAGAGCTATCTTATCGATCAGGAAAAACAGCAGCTCTACCTTTATCTCGATGAGTTAACCGCGCTTGCCGATGTGGATGCAACCGGCAAGCTATACCTGCCAAGCAAACTGTCTAACCCAAGGTTTCAATCTCCGTACAGCGGCCTTTACTGGGCGTTGACGGTAAATGATACCCAAATCCGCTCCCGATCATTATGGGATGCGAAAATTACCGGCAACGACGACGACGGCTATATCGGCCCTGATGAACAGTCTTTGCTCGTGGTCAAACGAAAGTTCCTGCTGCCTGAAATTGATGAATCGGTAGAACTTGCGATTGCTGCTAACCAAGACAAGCTGATGGCTACCCTGAAAAAACTCACCCATGGTTTATGGCTGATCTTGCTGACAATGGCAGTTGGTATCTTAGTCCTGACCTGGCTTCAGGTGAGCTGGTCGCTCTGGCCATTGAAAAAGCTCCGGCAAAACCTGAAAAATGTTCGCGAAGGTAACTCCACTGAGCTTACCGGCTTTTATCCGCAAGAGGTAAGGCCTGTTATAGACGATCTCAACGCTCTGCTTTTCCACTATCAGGAACTGCTAGAGCGAGCCAGAAACCATGCAGGTAACCTTTCTCATGCTTTGAAAACGCCGATTGCCGTTCTGAACAATGAAGTTGCCCTACTCGATGAAGAGGCGAAGCAGAAGTTGTCACCACCACTACAGCAGCTTCAGCAGCATATCGATTATCACCTGGGCCGCGCACGAATGGCCGGAGCGGCTAACATTCTGGCAGCGAAGACAGCACCGTCAACGCGTGTCGATGCGATATCAATGGCAATGGACAAAGTTTATGCCCACCGTAACGTCGTGCTGGTCAACGAGTTGGACAGTGAATTGAATGTTGCGGTTGAAAAACGGGATCTAGATGAAATTATCGGCAACCTCATCGAGAACAGCTATAAATGGTCGAATAGTCTGATCCGTGTTCACCAAACCGATAAAGACGCTCATCAGGTAACCATTATCATTGAAGATGATGGCCCCGGTATCGATGCCAGTGAATATGAGTCAGTACTCAAGCGAGGTGTTCGTCTTGACGAAACGACACCAGGAACCGGCTTGGGGCTTAATATCGTGAGTGAACTCGCGCACAGCTACCGGGGAAACCTGACCCTTAACAGTAGCTCTCTAGGCGGGCTAAAAGCAGAACTGTTATTACCGCTACCGAGAAAGTAAGTGCTAGATTTTCCCCTTACGCAAAATGCAGCCTTGTGGCTGCATTTTTGTATCTCTTATCACCCCATGTATACACGGTCAGGAATCTACACGGGCCAGAAGGTCAAGTTGACGATCCTCACAACCACACCGACAATAAAACAGCTCACCCCCAGGCGATACCACTTGTACTCAGCGGTATCCATGCCAACACGCTTGTAAAACATTTTGGCAACACCGCCCCAATCACTTGTTCGCTTGCCATATTGCATCACGCTCTTGGTTATGAACAACAACCCGGAAATGATCAACACCATTTCGGCAAAACTCATTGTGGTCTCCAGCATGACTTCTCCTTCGCTTGCTGTCATCCATCCTGATACAAACTTAGCGTAACAATGAAATTGCACAATTAGACCAAAGTGGAAGCCCTGCAGAGTTTCGACCAAACTTAGCCACAGATTTGCTGCAAAAGCACAACCAAGAAATCGTGAACAGCTTGTCTGCAAACCATAGCTGACTGAAAACACCAGATAAGTGTACCGATTGGTATGCCTTTCGTGTAGAATCCAGCCCCCGGAATTCTCAACGTACGATATCGAGGCGATATGCAATTACTCGAAGCCAAATTACATAAAATTGACCGTCACAATTACCGCAGCTACTCAAGCCTGCGTGGAGAATATCAATTCGTTGACTTCGACTTTTTCATCGATACAACCCAGGCTGATCCCTTTGCACCAGCCTCTCGTGTCCGTGCCCGCAGGAAATGGTCACTAACTGATCTTGAATGGCTAAAAGATCAGTCTACTGACTACCAGCGTGCAGCACGCGATTTCATTGCTCGCCAGTTTGCTGATTTGGCTCAGCAAATCAATGAAATTCAGATTGATCGTCCGGGCCAGACTATTCTGGATCGAACAGCTATTGTCTTTGATGAAGAAGCGATTGAGCTTCGCTTTCGTATTAACCTACCAGCGGATGGCCGAACCATCATTGCAAAGAAGACAACAAATCTTCTGACCTATACCATGCCGAAGGTTATTCGACGTGCAACCATCGCCCGCGAGTTGCCGCTTGATGAGATGAAGCGCCATTGTGAAACAGTCGAAGATCAGGTTGCTCTTCGACGCCAGCTGAAAGAAAAAGGCCTGATGTCTTTTGTTGCTGACGAAAGTATCCTGCCGCGCCTTGCAGGTAACAGTGACTTACCAATGCCTGATGCCGTCCCGTTTGTCAGCCCGGAAAGCCTCGCTGTCACCCTTGAAGCACCACATAAAGGTACGCTTCGTGGTATGGGGGTTCCACTAGGTATCACTATGATTGTCGGCGGCGGTTTCCATGGTAAATCGACGCTGCTAAATGCTATCGAAAACTCAGTCTATGACCACATTCCGGGTGATGGTCGCGACTATATTGTCACTGACGATACCGCCTCGAAAATTCGCGCCGAAGACGGACGTTGTGTCCACAAGGTAGATCTGACTCCATATATCAGCAACCTGCCGATGGGCAAAGATACCAGCTCATTCAGCACCCAAAACGCATCGGGCTCCACCTCGCAGGCCTCTTGGCTACAGGAATCGCTGGAAGCCGGTGCCCAGTCACTGCTGATTGATGAAGATACCTCAGCATCAAACTTCATGATCCGTGACGAACGAATGCAGTCTCTGATTGCAAAGAGTGACGAGCCAATTACTCCGCTTGTAGACCGTATCTCACTTCTTCGTGACCAACTGAATATCTCTGTTCTGTTGGTTATGGGAGGTTCGGGAGACTACTTGGATGTTGCTGATACTGTGATCCAGATGCATAACTACGAAGCGATTGATGTTACAGCCAAAGCTCGTGAAGTCGTGAAGTCTCACCCTACTCGCCGCCAGCTTGAAGGCTCTGAAGAAATCCGCCGTCCTCGTACACGGAAAATCAACCGCTCTGCACTGCAAACAATGCTTGAAGACGGTAAGTTCAGAATTCAGGTAAAAGACAAAACGTCGCTACGCTTTGGGCGCGAGTTCATTGATCTGCAAGCTCTGGAGCAGGTCGCTGATCCGAGCCAGCTTCATACAATCGGATGGCTTTGGTTCCAGCTGGCACAAGGCAAAGGTTGGGAAAAGAACCCAAGCAAAGCGTTCCAGCAAATGCTCCATGATGACTGGTTCAAAATGATGCCTAACTACGGCGATCTGGCCAAGCCTCGTGTCGTTGAAGTCATGGCAGTGCTTAACCGCATGCGCGCAGCTGATTTCAAATAAACCAGCGCAACAAAGTATACCTTTCTTTAGGCGGCATGATTCATGCCGCCTTTGTATTGCTTATTTAAAAGCCTTATCCTCTTTCACCACTCGCTCTCACTTTCGATTTACGCCATTAGTCCCCCCCAATAGACTCCAATCACGACAAATCACCCGGGCTTAATGCTCGAAACATGAACCTTTTTATTCCTTACGTGTTGGTTTTTTGAATAATTTCCCATTCTTGATCACAATACGAACATAAACCCAGCCAAGCGCGTTTTCGCATACTAGGATTATTTTGCTCATCGGAGGTCTAACAAGGAGAGTAAAATTGAAACGTCTCACTACCCTACTATTATTTTGTTTTATTGCGTTTACCAGCCAAGCCAGTACCACACCAAGCGGTGTCAGCCAAAAAGGCTATACCGAAACCAAGTATCCAATCGTATTGGTGCACGGACTATTTGGCTTTGACACACTGGCAGGCATTGATTACTTCTACGGTATTCCGCAGGCACTGGGCAAAAGCGGTGCGAATGTGTATGTCGCACAAATTTCCGCTACCAACAGCACAGAGCTTCGTGGCGAACAGTTGCTTACTCAGGTCCAGGACGTCCTTGCCGTCACCGGTGCCGAGAAGGTTAACTTGATTGGCCATAGCCACGGCGGACCTACTGCGCGCTATGTCGCCTCTGTAGCACCAGAGCTTGTTGCATCCGTAACCAGTATCGGAGGGGTGAATAAAGGTTCTCGGGTCGCCGATATCGTCCGGGGAACTGTGCCCGAAGGATCTCTGCCAGAAGGTATTGCCGTTAAACTGGCCGAAGGTTTGGTCACACTTATAAACCTGTTATCCGGAGGAAGTGATCTTCCCCAAGATCCACTTGCCTCATTGGCCGCTTTAACAACTGAAGGATCACTGAAGTTTAACCAAAAATACCCTGAAGGTGTGCCAACCTCAGATTGTGGTGAAGGTGACTATATCGCAGATAACGGCGTGTATTATTACTCGTGGACAGGCACCAGAAACTTCACCAATGCTCTGGACCCAACGGATGCAGCAATTGTCATCTTGGGCCTTGCGTTTGACGATCCCAATGATGGCCTCGTCGGTCAGTGCAGCACTCATCTCGGTA
>NZ_JAKRFQ010000307.1 GCF_022347985.1 Photobacterium sp. OFAV2-7 | reverse complement strand
TGGCTGCACCGGGCGGTGGTCGTTCGGGTGGGGTCCTCTCGACCTACAACACAGGTCAGCGTCAAGCCGCACAGCACAGCTATGACTATTCGATGGGAACCAGTATGGCTGCCCCGCATGTGGCCGGTATCGCCGCCCTGATGTACTCGCTGGATGCCAGCCTGACACCGGATCAAATCGAGCAGTACATTACCGAGACCTCAAGAGCCTTCCCAGCCGGTAGCAACTGTAACACAGCCAACTGCGGTACAGGTATTGCCGATACCTTTGCTGCCTTGCAACGGGTGAAAGGGATCGAGCCAACTCCCAAGCCTAACCCAGAGCCGGGCACGGTCGATTGCAGCATGATCCCGCAATGGACAGCCAGCTACATCTACCTGGCTGGTGAGCAAGCCCAGCAAAACGGCATCGCCTATCAGGCTAACTGGTGGACCCAGAGCCAGTCACCGGCCGATTTCAGCGCCCCCTGGAGTGTCTGGAGCAAGCTAGGCCAGTGTAAATAAAAGGTATATCGCGGGCTGAAAAGCCCGCGTATTTAGGTTTAAAAGGGTTAAGGAGACAACGGCCGACGGGTAAACTGGGTGTGGCCGCACTTCAGGCAAGGTTCTATTTTCTTCACATGGGTGATCAGCTCATGGTGTCCGCACTTTTCGCAGACCAGGTTGCCCAGCCCGATAATTTCACCGGCTTGGTACACCCCCTGGTGGTGAAGGTCGTCCATCACCTCGTGCCATTCGATCTGGGTTTTGTCGGTAATTTCTGCCAACCCTTCCCAGATAGTTTCCGACACTACCCGGTAGAACGGGCTTTCCGAGAACGGTTCGGGACTTTCTTCGACATTTTTACCGAACTCTTTAAGATCCCGCTTCAGATAGGCTGAGATCAATGCCCATTCATCCTTGGTCATATCACTGGCAGCCTGCTGGTATTTCGCGGTAGTTTCAGCCCAGTGCTTAAGTTCTTCGGGGCTATGTTTCAGGGTTTCAGTTACCTGTTCGAGCAGCGCTTCATAATCCTTTTTTTGCTTAGGCATAGGTCACCTCCCATCTCAGTGCGCGCATTGCGCTAATAGAGCCAAATTCTCCAACTATCGAGACCAGAACTAACAATTACTCTCCGAATTGGCCTCAGCTATTGTTGACACCTCTACCTTTAGTTATTCTATGTCGATTATATTGAATGTGTTTGTACTCAACTCACAAAATCCTGGATGTCATCGATGCAAGAACAATATCGCCCACAGGACATTGAACAGAAAGTTCAAGAACACTGGGACAACAACAAGACCTTTGTTGTAAGTGAAGACCCAAATAAAGAAAAATTCTACTGTCTCTCCATGTTCCCGTACCCAAGCGGTCGACTGCACATGGGCCACGTTCGTAACTACACCATCGGTGATGTTGTTTCTCGTTACCAGCGTCTGCAAGGCAAGAACGTAATGCAGCCTATCGGCTGGGACGCATTTGGCCTGCCGGCAGAAAACGCCGCCGTTAAAAATAACACAGCACCAGCGCCATGGACTTATGAAAACATTGAGTACATGAAAAACCAGCTGAAATCACTGGGCCTGGGCTACGACTGGAGCCGCGAATTCGCGACCTGTACTCCTGAATACTACCGCTGGGAACAAGAGTTTTTCACTAAGCTGTACAACAAGGGCTTGGTTTACAAGAAAACCTCGTCTGTAAACTGGTGTCCGAATGACCAGACCGTACTGGCGAACGAGCAGGTAGAAGACGGCTGCTGCTGGCGTTGTGACACGCCGGTAGAGCAAAAAGAAATTCCGCAGTGGTTCATCAAGATCACCGAATACGCCCAAGAGCTGCTTGACGATCTGGACAACCTTGACGGTTGGCCTGACATGGTAAAAACCATGCAGCGCAACTGGATTGGCCGCTCTGAAGGTGTCGAGCTGTCTTTCGAGGTCGAAGGCCACAATGCACCACTGGAAGTGTACACCACACGTCCTGATACCCTGATGGGTGTGACATACGTGGGTATCGCAGCAGGTCACCCTTTGGCTGAGCTGGCAGCGAAATCAAACCCTGAACTTGCGGCATTCAACGAAGAATGCAAAAACACCAAAGTTGCCGAAGCTGAGCTGGCAACGATGGAGAAAAAAGGCATGGCAACAGGCCTTTACGCAATTCACCCGCTAAACGGTCGCCGTGTACCTGTATTCGTCGCGAACTTCGTCCTGATGGATTACGGCACGGGTGCGGTAATGGCAGTACCTGCGCACGATCAGCGTGACTTTGAATTTGCAACCAAATACGGCCTCGATATCGTTCCTGTAATCAAGCCTGAAGACGGTAGCGAGCTTGACGTATCTGAAGCGGCATACACTGAGAAAGGTGTACTGTTCGATTCTGGCGAATTTGACGGCCTTAACTTCCAGGCAGCGTTCGATGCTATTGCCGCGAAGCTGGAAGCAGAAGGCAAAGGTAAGAAAACAGTTAACTTCCGTCTGCGTGACTGGGGTGTTTCTCGCCAGCGTTACTGGGGCGCACCTATCCCGATGGTAACGACTGAAGACGGTGAAGTTCACCCGGTTCCGGCTGACCAGCTACCGGTGATCCTGCCGGAAGACGTGGTAATGGATGGCGTAACCAGCCCAATCAAAGCTGACAAAGAGTGGGCGAAGACCTCCTTTAACGGCGAGTCGGCACTGCGCGAGACAGATACCTTCGATACCTTCATGGAGTCGTCTTGGTACTACGCACGTTACTGCTCACCACAGGCTGACGATATTCTTGATCCGGAAAAAGCTAACTACTGGCTACCGGTAGACCAGTACATTGGTGGTATCGAGCACGCTTGTATGCACCTGTTGTACTCGCGCTTCTTCCACAAACTGCTACGTGACGCAGGTTACGTCACATCTGACGAGCCGTTCAAGCAGCTTCTATGTCAGGGTATGGTACTGGCTGATGCCTTCTACTACACCAATGACAAAGGTGCCAAAGTATGGGTATCACCAAACGATGTCACCATCGAGCGTGACGAGAAAGGCCGTATCGTCAAGGCAACGGACAACGAAGGCAACGATGTCGTGCATACCGGCATGACCAAGATGTCCAAGTCGAAGAATAACGGTATCGACCCGCAGGAAATGATTGACAAGTACGGTGCAGATACCGTGCGCCTGTTCATGATGTTCGCTTCACCGGCTGACATGACCCTTGAATGGCAGGAGTCTGGTGTTGAAGGGGCTAACCGCTTCCTGAAGCGTGTCTGGAAACTGGTTAACGAGCACGCTGCAAAAGGGGCTGCCGATGCCGTCGATGTTGCCGCTCTGTCTTCTGATCAGAAAGCACTTCGCCGTGATGTTCACAAGACCATTGCCAAAGTCGGCGATGATATTGGCCGTCGCCAGACGTTCAATACCGCGATTGCAGCGATCATGGAACTGATGAACAAGCTGGCGAAAGCCTCTCAGGAATCGGCACAAGACCGTGCACTGCTTGACGAAGCCCTAAAAGCTATCGTTCGCATGCTGTACCCAATGACCCCGCACATCTGTTTCGAAATGTGGGAGCTATTGGGCGAAAGCAATGTCGACCAGGCAGTATGGCCGGAAGCTGATGCCAAGGCACTGGTTGAAGACGAAAAACTTATCATCGTTCAGGTTAACGGCAAGCTACGCGCCAAGCTGACGGTTGCTGCCGACTCAACCAAAGAGCAGGTTGAAGAACTTGCCCTTAATGATGAGAACGTCACCAAGTTCACTGACGACAAGACCGTTCGTAAAGTGATCTACGTACCAGGTAAATTGCTGAATATTGTTGCGAACTAAAAGGTCGCGAACTAAAGCAATTTATTAGTGCCTAATCAGTGGCTCCCGTGACCCGGGAGCCATTGGATGGCACCCAACCGGTCCACCTATTCTCTTTGCCGGTTTAACGATGTTGACCGGTCAGTTTCCACCTACTTTTCATGGAGCAGACTCGGTGAAAGCTTTCTTTTCCTTAAAAAGCACAATCCGAACCCTCTTTGTTGCAGTTATGGCTCTTGCCACTGCTTCTTGTGGTTTCCACCTTCGCGGTAACTACATGTTACCCGATGACATCGCCAAACTATCCCTGACCAGCTTCGACCAGTACGGCCAGCTAACCCGACAGGTTGAATCCCAGTTCAAACTGCATGGTATCGAGTCCGTCCCGCCGTCAAGCAAAGTGCCGAACCTGCACCTGATCAGCGAGTCTCTCGGCGAACGCACCTTGTCACTGTACCAAAACAGCCGGGCGGCCGAGTACGAACTCACTTACGTGGTCAGCTATAACATTGTGGTGCCGGAAAAAGGCAGCCAGAGTTATACCACCCGGGTCAACCGCACCTTCCTCGACAACCCGTTAACAGCACTGGCCAAGTCCGTCGAGCGCGATATGATTGAACAGGAAATGCGCCAGCAAGCCTCTCGCCAGATCATGCGCCAGCTAGCCCGTCTGACAGCCGTATTCAACAAGCTTGAAGAAGAAGAGCTGGAAGCTATGCTTGAGGACGATGGCAATGGGTCTTATGACAGCACAGTCACAACGGAAGCACTGGAAGACACTCAGGCAGGCAATGCCCTCTTTGCCGACGAGACAAGCTCGAGCAACTAAGCAAAATGAGAATATATCCGGAACAACTGACGCAGCAGCTGAACAAGGGGCTGCGTCAAGCCTATCTGCTCTTTGGCAACGAACCGCTGCTAAAACAAGAATGCAGTACCCAAATCAAACAAGCAGGCCAGCAGGCCGGCTTTGACGAACGCCACACCTTTACCATTGATGCCCAGCTAGATTGGAACCAGATCCTCGACTGTACTCAGGCGATGAGCCTGTTTTCTGCACGCCAGATCATCGAACTGGAAGTACCGGAAAGCGGCCTCAATGCCACCCAGGCCAAGTCACTGCAAGAAGTGACGGCGACCCTGCATAGCGATATTTTATTGCTGATACATGGCCCGCGCCTGAACAAGAAGCAGGAAAATGCCAAGTGGTTCAAGGCCATCGCCGAACAGGGACTGTATGTCCCGTGTAATACCCCCGATGCCCGCCATCTGCCGCGCTTTATTCAGGCCCGCTGCCAGCAGCTAGGGCTCAACCCGGATCATGAATCCGTTCTCATGCTGGCGCAATGGCATGAGGGAAACCTGCTGGCACTGGCACAGAGCCTGCAAAAACTGACCTTGCTCTACCCGGACGGCGCACTGACAGTACTCCGCCTGGAGGAAGCCCTGAGCCGCCATAATCATTACACCCCGTTCCAGCTTGTCGATGCCGTCCTGGCCGGACAGAGCAAGCGCAGCCAGCGGGTTCTGCGTCAGTTGGAAGGCGAAGGGATCGAAGCCGTCATTCTGCTACGCACCCTGCAGCGAGAACTGACCCAACTGTATAA
>NZ_JAKRFQ010000306.1 GCF_022347985.1 Photobacterium sp. OFAV2-7 | reverse complement strand
TTACCATTGCCCGGGAAACCTTCAACTATATGCTGCCGGGAGCCGGTGTACGGGGCTTCTCGATGGCACGTACTGCTGGCCGCTGGGGTGAACGTGTTGTGAGCCACAACGCCACCTTCAAGCTACTTGCCGATCTGCGTCTGTTCTTCTTTCGCAAGCTGACGCCGCTGATCCCCGGTCGCCAGGCAAACCTGCGGGATGCAGATCTGCTCAACCGCCTAGTTGCCGACGTAGATGCCATGGACCATGTGTATCTGCGTCTTGTCAGCCCGTTGATCATCGGCGTTATTGCCCTGTTGGCGATTACCGGCTTTCTGGCCTGGTTTGATCTTGTTATCGGCCTGACGCTGGGCTTTATTCTATTGGCGCTGATGTTCACTCTGCCGGTTATCTTTTACCGACTCGGTAAAACCAACGGTGAAGCACTGACCTATGCCAAAGCCAACTACCGAGTCAAGTTACTCGACTGGATTCAGGGTCATGCCGAGCTGCTACTGTTCAACGCCGAAGAGCGCTACCGTGAGCAGACAGTTGCCGAGCAGGATGCCTTGCTGGCCGCCCAGCGCAAGATGGCAAGCCTGACCGGCCTAGCCAATGCTATTCTGATGGCGGCTACTGGCTGGACACTGGTTCTGATCACCTGGATTGCTGCCGACGGCATTGGCGGTGCAGCGCCTGATCCGTTTGTGGCCATGGTTGCCTTTGCCACTATGGCAAGCTTCGAGATCATGATGCCGGTTGCCGGCGCATTCCAGTACCTTGGCCAGACATTGACCTCTGCCCGCCGCTTGAATGAAATTATCGAGGCGACACCTGATACACCGTTTGATCCGAACGGTCATCAAGCACAAGTCAACGGAGACATCAGTATTCGCAATATCAGCTATACCTACTACGGTAGCGACGAACCGGTGCTCAAGAATGTCTCTCTGGAGCTGAAGCAGGGCGAAAAACTAGCCCTGCTAGGTCGAACCGGCTGTGGTAAGTCGACGCTGCTGCAACTGCTGACTCGCAACTGGGATCCGCAGCAAGGCAACATCAGCATTGATGGTATCGCCCTTCCAACATGGCATGAAGAGTCACTTCGAAAGGCGATCACGGTCGTTAGCCAGCGCGTCGATGTGTTCAATGGCTCACTGCGTGAGAACCTTTTTCTTGCCAAACCAAACGGCTCTGACGATGAGTTTAGGGACGTGCTGGCCAAAGTCGGTCTTGACGCCCTGCTTGAAGGCAAAGGTCTGGATACCTGGCTGGGTGAAGGTGGTCGTCAGATATCGGGTGGCGAACGCCGCCGAATCGGTATTGCCCGAGCACTATTGCATGATGCGCCCATCCTGCTGATGGACGAGCCAACCGAAGGACTGGATCGTCGTACAGAACAGCAGATCATTTCGCTGCTGCTTGATCATGCCAAGGACAAAACGGTGTTGTTCATCACCCACCGTCTAGTCGGGCTGGATCAGATGGATCAGATTTGCCTGATGGATGAAGGGGAAATCATTGAACGCGGCCAGCATGAAAAGCTATTGGCCGAGGGCGGCCGTTATGCCGAACTGTGCAACCGGATCTAGAAACTAGATAAGATTAAGCGAGGGATGCAGATCCCTCGCTTTTTTGTTTTGAGCCTTAAGTTACAGAACCTTATCGACCCTTACTCCTTCGTCAAAATAGAGGATACGCACACTGTCTCCACGCTGGAAAATCATCTGCTGGTCGACATCCTGAATCACATCAATCAGCCTGCCATCCTCCGCTTTAATCAGCAGCTCAACCAATCGATAATCAACCACCTTCTGGACGGGTTGACGGTTATGGGCAATACCGGCCCCGGCGACAGCCCCCACTGCAGTGGCAACTTCACGCCCGGTGCCACCACCGAACTGATTGCCAATCAATCCTCCGACAACACCACCAAGCAGGGTTTCCCACCCGTTACGCTGGGAGTTGATTACCTCCTGATGAGAGATATAACGTACCGAATCGACATCACCGAACACAATTTTATTGACCGTACGGGCCTCGTTTCGGTTATAGGGTGCTGCTGTTACAACAAGAGGAAGCATTAGCAGTAACATTAAGAACTTTCTCATCATATAATTCCCTCAATGGGGTAACTGTATACCTAGCTACCTATATTATTTATTCTTGTATTAAGCACCAACGACTACAGTACTTATGGCTATCTATCTGCCGGAACTTGATCCGGTCAATACACAGTTTCCGGTGGCGGAAACCGCGCTGGACGACCCCAACGGACTGCTGGCATTTGGCGGTGATCTGCGCCCTGAACGCCTGCTATCAGCCTACCGCCAGGGCATTTTCCCCTGGTATTCCGAGGGTGAGCCCATCCTCTGGTGGAGCCCGGCCCCGCGTGCGGTGTTTCTTCCCGATAAATTCAGACCAAGCAAGAGCTTACGCAAATTTTTCCGCAAATCAGGGTACCAAGTCACCCTGAACAAAGCCTGTCACGATGTGATTCGCCTGTGTGCCGACAGCCGTGGGCCGGAAGAAACCTGGATCACTGCCGATATGATGCAGGCATACCAGCTCATGCATAACCTCGGCTACTGTCATTCAGTTGAAGTATGGCAGGACGACACCCTGATTGGAGGGCTCTATGGTGTTCAGGTCGGCACAGTATTTTGCGGCGAGTCCATGTTTTCTCTGGCCGATAATGCATCAAAGATTGCCCTGTGGCTCTTCTGTCAGCACTTTCACGCTCATGGAGGCACACTGATTGACTGTCAGATCATGAACGATCATTTAGCCTCTCTAGGAGCGGTAGAGATTGAGCGTTCTCCATTTATGCAATTCTTGCAGCAGCAAAGAGATGCCATACTAGAAGAAGGCTGTTACCACCCCCGGGAGCTGCAATCAGTAAACTCATGACCAGCTATAACAAACTATCGCTAAGAATCGGTCTGACCCCGACTTCAGATTGCAACTACCTGCCTGGTGAACAGGAACAGCTAGGTGTGGTCATGGATCACCAGTGGATGACGCCATTGGGTTATGGCGTACTTATTGCTTCAGGCTATCGACGCAGTGGTAATGCACTATACAGGCCGATGTGCCAATCCTGTCAGGCCTGTACGCCGCTACGTGTCGACTGCGAGCAGTTTGCCCCGTCGAAAAGCCAGAAACGCCAGTTGAACCAGATGAAGAAGCTACGCTGGGAGTTTAAGCCCGAACTCGACCCAAACTGGTTTGCTCTTTACGAGCGGTACATCCGCCTGCGGCATGCCGGGGGAACTATGTATCCAGCCAATAAGGAGCAGTTTTTTGACTTTTGCACCGCTGCCTGGATGGATACATTATTTCTGCACGTCTATGAGGACGACAAGTTAATTGCTGTTGCCATCACCGATGTCTTCGATGATGCGCTCAGCGCCGTCTACAGTTTCTTTGAGCCGGAGTCATCACTCTCGCTCGGTACACTCTGCGTGCTGTACCAGATCCAATACGGCAGGCAAACCGGCAGAAAGTGGCTCTATCCCGGTTATCAGATAGATCGCTGCAAGGCCATGAACTACAAAGTTCGCTTCAAACCCTACCAGAAGCTGATCGATGGTTGCTGGCAATAGGCCATTGATTACCTATACAAGCGCTCAGAATCTGATAAAAAAACGAGAAAATACGTTTTAATACGTCACAATAGCTGACAAAGGGTAACGGCAAGGGTAAAATTGCGGCCTAAACTTTACACTCAAACAGTTTCAAGGCATTATCCGGCCCGATCAGAAGCATGGCTGGTAGCCTAAGAGGATTCAATGGCAAAAGAAGACGTAATTGAAATGCAAGGTACTGTACTAGATACACTACCTAACACAATGTTCCGCGTTGAGCTGGAAAACGGTCACGTAGTTACCGCTCACATCTCTGGTAAAATGCGCAAGAACTACATCCGTATTCTTACTGGTGATAAGGTAACTGTGGAACTGACTCCATACGACCTGACTAAAGGCCGCATCGTCTTCCGCGCGCGTTAATCTTAATCCAAGATTAAAGAATGCAAATAAAACCCGGCCAATGTGTCGGGTTTTATTTTTGCGAAAGATAAAAAATAACCGCCATAAGGCGGTTATTTTCACATCAAAAGCTTGCTGTTAGTGGGCTGGTTCCATTTCACTGCTGAACTGGAAGTCCAATTCGTCATTGACGATATCAACTCGTACCGAGCCGCCGTTTACCAGGCAACCAAACAGCAACTCGTTTGCCATCGGTTTCTTCAGGTTATCCTGAATAACACGGGCCATCGGACGTGCGCCCATTGCTTTGTCATACCCTTTATTCGCCAGCCACTCACGCGCTTCTGACGACACTTCCATCGATACGCCACGGGCATCCAACTGAGCCTGCAGCTCAACGATAAACTTATCAACCACTTGCGAAATAACGTCTTTCTCAAGGTGATTGAACCAGATAATGCCATCAAGACGGTTACGGAACTCAGGGGTAAAGACACGCTTGATTTCCGACATCGCATCCAGGCTGTGATCCTGCTGAATCAGGCCAATCGACTTACGTACTGTCTCTTTCACACCAGCATTGGTGGTCATCACCAAGATCACATTGCGGAAGTCCGCTTTACGACCATTGTTATCAGTCAGCGTACCGTTATCCATCACCTGCAACAGCAGATTGAACACATCCGGGTGCGCCTTCTCGATCTCATCCAGCAGAACGACAGCATGTGGGTTCTTAATCACGGCATCGGTCAGCAAACCACCCTGGTCATACCCTACGTAGCCCGGAGGTGCACCAATCAAGCGGCTTACCGTATGGCGCTCCATGTACTCAGACATATCAAAACGCAGTAGCTCAATACCCAGCGTTCGTGCCAACTGTACCGTTACCTCGGTTTTACCGACCCCTGTCGGGCCAGCAAACAAGAAGGAACCCACTGGCTTATTATCAGCACCCAGACCTGCACGGCTTAACTTGATAGCTTCAGTCAGCACATCGATAGCAGGATCCTGGCCGAACACCAGCATTTTCAGCTTGTTATCGAGTTTCTGCAGGACATCACGATCACTTGATGATACCGACTTCTCGGGAATACGCGCCATCTTAGCAATCATTGCCTCGATATCACTGACATTGACGGTTTTCTTACGACGGCTGGCCGGAGCCAAGCGACAACGCGCACCCGCCTCGTCAATTACATCAATAGCCTTATCCGGCAGATGACGTTCATTAATGTATTTCGCCGACAGCTCAACGGCCGCACGAATGGCTTTATTGGTAAAGCGTACTTCATGGTGCGCTTCGTATTTTGGCTTCAGCCCCATCAGGATCTTGGTGGTATCGTCCAGCGATGGCTCGACAATATCAATTTTCTGGAAGCGGCGTGATAGTGCACGCTCTTTCTCAAAGATATTGCTGTATTCCTG
>NZ_JAKRFQ010000030.1 GCF_022347985.1 Photobacterium sp. OFAV2-7 | reverse complement strand
GATATTTTTAAATCCATTACACAAGTCTCATTCCAAGCCATAGACAGTCCTCCTGCCTATGTAGTCTGTAACTTATGTAAACTATGTTTCCGGTTTATTTTGCAAATGATGTATCCGGTCTGTACAGGTACTTGTTCCCTCCCCTTATGAAGGGGAGGGCTAGGGTGAGGTTGAATCCTTTTTCCACCACTCCCTTGAAAGAGGGAGGAATTTTCTTTGACTACATCAAGTATTGTTGATGCAGGGGCCCTTCCTTTGAGCAACAACCCTCAATTACCGCTCAAGAGTCTTGATGTGTGGTCGATAGATTCATTATGCTTAGCGCCATGACTTCGATTGTCGGTTCAACTCGCGCGATACTCGAAACGACTTTATTATTCCCTGCCAGAGAGGACAGCAGGCAGTGTCTGACCTATCGACTATGATAAAACGCTTACTATTACCGGTTATTTTCGCCAGTGCAGCCTTCCATATACCGGTTCAGGCCAATACGGTACGTATTGTTGGCCCAGCTGCTGATGAGCAGCCTTCAACGCTTGTTGAGACAGCTCGGAATACCTCATCAAACCGTTCTTCTGCGACTCGCTATGGGCCGACAGCCAATAATGAGACACTGTGGTCTATTGCAACCCGTAACCGCCCGAACAGTCAGGTGTCGGTCTATCAGGTCATCGGTGCGATCCACCGCGCCAATCCACAGGCTTTCGAACAAAATAATATTCATGGTCTGATCCCCGGCAGTGTGCTGACCATTCCGAGTCTGGGGCAGATCCGCCAGGAAAACATTGATAGCGTCAAGCGTCGCCTGGCCGCAGACCAGCGCCGTCAGTCACGTCAGACATCTACGCCTGCACCTTCTAGTGCCCCAGCACCAAGAGCTAATACGCCGGCACCAACCGTAGTGGCCCAGCCGATTCCCAAGCCAGATGTCGCAAAAGAAGAGATAGTGAGTCAAGCCGCTCCTAAAGTGAGCAGTGAGGCTAGCTCGTCATCGGCACCACAAAGCCCGAAAGGGGGAATTCCGCTTAAGCCTACGGCTCTTCAGGCGCAGCTGGATGCGTCTGACGTCCAAATGACCAAGCTTTTGGAAAGCAATCATTTATTGCGGGTTCGCCTTGCTGAGATGCAGCACGAAGTTACGGCATTGAAAGATCAGATCAGCAGTGATGAGATCCTTCGAGAGCAAATCAAAGGCTTTATTCAGCAGCAGAAAGCCCTGCCAGTTGAACCGGTTGTCGTGAAAACATCATGGATTGACAGCCTGATAGCCAACCCATGGGCGTTAGCTGCAGTTGCCTTCCTTCCTGGTTCTCTGATTGCAGGTGCATTGGCCTTCTTCATGCTAAGACGCAAGAAAGAGGGTGACGATGAGGTTAAATCCCTAGACAGCCCGGAACAAAAGCCAGCAATGGTCCCTCCTCCTGAGGATGATGCGGTTAACCCGGAGCTTCCGCTCAGCGATGACAATGATATTGACGACCTTTTCGGGGGCGATGACGACTCGCTGTTTGATGATCCTGAAAAGAGCCTCTTCTCTGGCGAGTCGGATAAAGCAGTCGATTCTATTGATATGCTCGATTTGTCTACAGATAGTAGCGATGAATTCGAGATTGATAGCGGCCTGACCCCGAGCAGTATCTCGGTGAAAGGTGATGAGCAGGCGATTGGACTCCAGGACATGGAGCGAGCGCTGGATGAAATGGATCAGACCTCAGAGCCTAATTCGGATGAAGCTCTGGCCGCAATGTGGGAACAGTCGCTTCAAAGCGAAGGCGATGATGAAGACAGTTTTGATCTTTCTGATGACAGCACAGTCGGCTTGGATGATGATTTACTCGGAGAGCAGAAGATTGAGGATGGGCTGCTTGACCAGTCTATCTTGGATGATCTGTTATCAGAAGTTGAAATGGAGCAGGAAAGTCACGATCAGCCTGCGCAAGAAGATGCAAGTCAGCAGGTGGTTGATCAGGATGATCTGGATTCATTGTTTGATTCAGTTGAAGTGGAAGATACCCCAGAATCTCCGTCGCCGGTTAGTTCAGAACAAACTGAAGCTGTCGAAGAGGCTGCGCAGCAAGCCGCTGTTGATCAGGCGCTAGCTGATGCTGATGCGATGTTTGCCGTTGAGTCAGAAGCTGTTGACGAAGATGATATTGACGCTTTGTTTGAAGCGAACAGTACGGCATTGCTCGATGAGCTGATAGAAGAAGACGATGAGTTAAGTACTGAGGTTGAAGTCGAGGTCGAGGAAAACAGTACAGCACTGCTTGATGAATTGCTTGGTGACGATGACACCAATGATCTGCTCAATCCGAACGTATCCATTGATGAGAACAGCACAGCATTACTGGACGAGTTGGTTGATGATCTTGATGACGACCTTGATGATGTCGACAACGATGGTTTATCAACATCCGATTCCAATCTCAAGGATGAAGATGAGCTGAACCTTGATGATGTCGTTATTGATGAGAATAGCACTGACCTGCTGGATGATATTCTTGCTCAGCATAGCAGCCTTCCTGAGCTATCTGCTTCGGAACCCGAATTACAAGGCCTAGATGAGACGCTAGGCACTCATGAACAACAAGCCATCGATGAGCAACAAGGTAACGACGAACTGCAAGATATCGACGAACAGCCTGGCGAGAGAATGGGAGCTGATGTGTCAGAGCCCGAGATCTTCGAGACTGATTCATCAGACCCAGAGTTTGAGCCGGTACCCGACAGCGAAGACGCTTTGTCGCAGCAACAGCAAGCACCTGATGCCGATTTCCCTGAGCCTGAACAGTCGGCCTTTGCCGAGATATTCAATGAGGCGTTGGATGAGCAGCCTGCAGAACCGGATCCGGAACCTCAGGCTGATCCTGCGCCTGTATCTGAGCCTGTTGCAGAATCTATTCAAGAGCAGGAGCTTATTGATGCGATCACTCAGGAACCAGAGCAACAGCTTGCTCAGGAGCCTGTGTTAGAGACCGAAGCGGATGCAGAACAACAGGAAGGCGAGTTACTTCCACAGCAAGAGCCGGTAGAAGCCGATGAAATTGATGCGTTGCTGGCGGATGTTGAAGGGTTGCTGGATGAACCTGAAGCCGATGATGTTGAAGTGCTTGGTCGTAGTGTTGATGAGCTATTGGAAAGCTTTGAGGAGCAGCCAGAGCAATCAGCTCAGGAAGGCCCTGCTCTCGATGCAATTGACGCTGGTGCTGAGGAGCTTGGTGTTAAAGAGCCTGGCCTTGAGGCGCAAGACGCTGAAGATACAGTCACTCAGGAGCATGATGCCGAAGAAAGTGTTGAAAATAAGCCAAGTTCAATTGAAAGCGTCGCTGATGAAACAGAGATCGAGCCAGACGAAAAGGCACTGACTGTTGACAGTTCGGATGACTTACCTGTTTCAGATGACGAAGTGGTATTGGCAGAACCAGAGCCGCTCACTGAGCCTCAAGCTGAAGCGCTGGCACTTGACGGTGAACCTGAGTTTGAGTCTATCGATTGGACACAAGAAGAACAGCCTGCCGTTACAGAGGCTTATGCAAGCGAGGCTCTGGACAAGGGCATTCAGGAAGAACAACCTGAACCTCTCATGCCGGAACCGTTAAGCCTTGATGATCTGCCTGAGTTTGATGATGAGGCGGCATTCAACGCCCCTGAATCACAAGTATTTGATGAGCAACCGTCATCATTGTCGGAAGATGAAGAGCAGCAAGCGCTTGATAATGTTGTTCAGCAGCTACAGCAGGCTGCGGAAGCCGCGCAGCCTCAGACATCTGTAACTGAAGACCAAGCTGTGGAAGGTCTGGCGTCAGAAGACCTGAATGTTGATATTCCGGCAATGGCCGATGAAGCTGAATATCAGTCAGTTGATGACTTGCTCGATGCCTCGCTGAAAGACTGGACAGAAGAAGAGCCACTTCAGGAAGACGTGCAACAGGAAAGAGCGTTACAGGAAGAAGCGTTTGCCGAGCAACCTGAATTGGAAGCGCCGGAACCGTTAAGCCTTGATGATCTGCCTGAGTTTGATGAAGAGGCGGCATTCAATGATCCGGAAGCAGAAGAGTTAGAGGACCTATCGCCTTCGCTTTCAGAAGATGAAGAGCAGCAGGCGCTTGATAATATTGTTAAGCAGCTGCAACAGGCAGCCGAAGCTGCCCAGCCGGAAAATGTTGCCGCTCCTGATCTTGCGCCAGTTGAATCCGTATCAGAAGAGCTAGCACCAGAAGCTCCGTCTGCTGTTGATGAGTCAGAGTATCAATCTGTTGATGATTTACTCGATGCCTCGCTGGAAGACTGGACAGAAGAAGAGCCACTTCAGGAAGACGTGCAACAGGAAAGAGCGTTACAGGAAGAAGCGTTTGCCGAGCAACCTGAATTGGAAGCGCCGGAACCGTTAACCCTTGATGATCTGCCTGAGTTTGACGAAGAAGCGGCTTTTAATGACCCTGAAGCGGAAGAGCTCGAGGAGCTATCATCGCCGCTGTCAGAAGATGAAGAGCAGCAGGCGTTTGATAATATTGTCAAGCAATTGCAGCAGGCCGCCGAAGCTGTCCAGGCTGATAGCCATGAGCCAGAGGCGGAACAAAGCCCGTCTGAAGAGTTGGAGGCGGAACCGGCAGAACCCGCACCAGCATCTATTCATGGTGAGCAAAATATTGAGTTCGAGAGTATTGACCCAAGCTCACTGCCAGAGTTTAGCGAAGATGAAGCTTTGCAGGCGTCTTTCGATGAACAGCATGAACTCGAGCAATACGAAGTAGAGCAAGGGCTAAGAGAGCCACAGGACGCAAAACCGCTCCAGCCTGAAACGCCACCGGCAGATATGTTTGATGATGAGTTTGTTGACTCCGCCGGATTAGATATGGCGGCTCTTTTGAGTGATCCCGAAGAGGCGTTTTCTGATATCGATGGTGCGGCGGCCGAAGACCCGCTGACTGACAATGCTTCACAAACGCAGCCTGTTGAGCCTTTAGTGCCAGAGAAAGAGCGTGTTCTTCAAGATGTTGTCGATGACTTCGATGGTACGGAAGAAGCAATTAGCGCTGACTCAGCTTTGAGTGACGTTATTGAGCCTGAACAAGAAGGTCTTACTGACGATAGTTTGCCGGAGCCTGTTCGTCCGGATTTGAATGAATCTGCTGCTGATAATGCTGACGACATTGACGCAAGACCAAGCTTTGATTATCAGGATGAGCTTGAAGCCGAGCGTGAACAGTTGTTGTCAAACTCCTTTGATGGCGATGACGAGTATTCGAGCTTTTCTGGCTCAGAGCTTGAGATGCCAGAAGAAGATTCGGCAATCTGGGCGGCAACCAGCCCTGAACCTGTGCTAGAGACAGAGAATTGGGCTGAACAGCCACAAATGCAAATTGAAGACGTGGCTGCTTTTGATACCGAAATGCTTTTGGCTGAAGCGGAATCACAGGCCTTGCTTGATGATATCGGCGGTAGTGAGTTGGTTGATGAGGCTGATAATTCACCAGCTTATATCAGTATTGACGAGCTCATGAAAGACATTGAGTCTGAAGACCCGGTAGATGTTGAAGAGGAGCCGTTAAATCTGGAAGTCGGCCTTGATGAGTTCCCGGACGTACTTTCTGATGTGGCTGCATTTGATGTCGATAGCCAGGGGGAATATGCCAGCAAGCTGGACTTGGCCAAAGCCTATCTTGAGATGAACGACAGCGAAGGTGCCCTTGGCTTGTTGGAAGAGGTTGCCAGTAATGGTGATGCTCAGATCAAACGCGAAGCTAAGGGGCTGTTAGACAAGGTGCGAGGATCGAGATCCTAGTAGTTCCTATTCCTAGAGCCAGGTAAGAGCGGTTCTATGGCCTAAGGCCACATATTTACCTAAGCGGAAGCCACGGCTTCCGCTTTTCTTTTGCCCGTTCTCTGAACCTCGTTTCTTCCCCCTAGGCTGCGCCTGTTTTTTTCCCTATAATCCCTCACTCCTTGATAACAGGCCAGCTGCGCCGACAGTAAGAACGAAGTAAATTATGCGAATAGCTTTAGGTATCGAATACGATGGGGCCAAGTATTATGGCTGGCAGCGTCAACGTGACGTTGATAGCGTACAGGAGCGTCTGGAAAAAGCGCTGAGTAAAGTCGCCAACCAGCCTGTTGAAGTACAGTGTGCCGGTCGTACCGATGCAGGGGTACACGGAACGGGCCAGGTTGTCCATTTCGATGTTGACGTCGAGCGTAAGATGGTTGCCTGGACCATGGGCGCTAACGCCAATTTGCCCAAAGATATTGCTGTTCGCTGGGCGGCTGAAGTGAATGATGAGTTTCATGCCCGTTTTACGGCCACGGCTCGCCGCTATCGCTACATCATCTATAATCATGCACTACGTCCCGCTATTTTGGGGACAGGGGTAAGCCATTATCATGGCGAGCTCGACGTAGAGAAAATGCAAGAGGCTGGTCAGTATTTGCTGGGTGAGAATGACTTCACATCCTTCCGTGCTGTGTATTGTCAATCTCGTAGTCCTTGGCGTAACCTAATGCACCTGAATGTGTCTCGCCAGGGCAACTTTGTCATTATTGATATCAAGGCGAACGCGTTCGTACACCATATGGTACGAAATATCACCGGGAGCCTGATTAAGGTTGGCCGCGGTGAAGAAAAACCTGAATGGATGAAGTGGTTACTGGAGCAGAAAGATCGCACTCTGGCGGGTGCAACGGCGAAAGCTGAAGGTTTGTATTTGGTTGATGTTGATTACCCTGAAGAGTTTGGGTTGCCAAGAGCGCCGATTGGGCCGCTGTTTTTGCCCGACTGACAGAAGGCCCGGGGGAATAAACTAGGATCTAGTTCCCCTTTAGCAACTAGTACAACCAGTTTTTTATCTACAGATCGACAACTTTGTGCTTTAATTCCACCTCGGTAAATTAACGAATTTATAATTCTCTGCTATATAGCCGGGAAATAAGAAGATGAAAGGTCATTCATGAGCTGGCTTGAAAAGATCAAAAGCAACATTGTTTCTTCTCGAAAAGCGTCCATCCCTGAAGGCGTATGGACCAAATGTACATCATGTGAACAAGTGCTTTATCACGCAGACCTGGAACGTAGCTTAGAAGTTTGTCCTAAGTGTGATCACCATATGCGTATGAAGGCGCGTCGCCGCCTTGAAACTTTCCTTGATACTGAAGGTCAGGTTGAAATCGCCGCAGAGATGGAGCCGCAGGATAAGCTGAAGTTCCGCGATTCGAAAAAGTATAAAGATCGTCTTTCTGCAGCGCAGAAAAACAGTGGCGAAAAAGACGCACTGGTTGTAATGAAAGGTACGTTACTGGACCAACCTCTGGTCGCGTGTGCTTTTGAGTTCTCCTTTATGGGTGGCTCAATGGGCTCTGTGGTCGGTGCCAAGTTTGTACAAGCTGTCGATGAAGCAATCGCCAATAACTGCGCCTTGGTTTGTTTCTCTGCCAGTGGCGGTGCCCGTATGCAGGAGGCGCTGATGTCTTTGATGCAAATGGCGAAAACCAGTGCAGCACTGGAGCGCTTGTCTGACAAGGGCTTGCCATTTATCTCTGTACTGACTGATCCGACCATGGGCGGTGTATCAGCAAGTCTGGCAATGCTGGGCGATATCAACATTGGTGAGCCGAAAGCCTTGATTGGTTTTGCCGGTCAGCGTGTTATTGAGCAAACAGTCCGTGAGAAGCTTCCTGAAGGCTTCCAGCGCAGTGAGTTCCTGCTTGAGCACGGTGCGATTGATATGATTGTCGATCGTCGAGAAATGCGCCAACGTATTGGTGGTATCATCGCGAAGCTGACTCATTCAACGTCGCCGATGGTTGTGCCTGTTGTTCCGCCTGCGGCTGTTGCCGAGGAAGTTCAGGCTGAAGAGACAGAGACAAAAGAAGCAGATAACGAGAAAGAATAACGTTTTCTGCCATTGAACCGGGTTTGGTTGATAGTTAAAGCTATCAGTAAAGTGCACAAGTGATGTGTTGAGCGAATTTATTCCTCTCTTTACATGAATTCAAACTCGGTTCAGTGTTAAATTAGTACCTATCATAGGTATTAATTTAGAACGATAACAAATGTCCGGACTGACAGCACCACTAGCCACCGCTCCATTAGCCGATTGGCTGACTTATTTAGAAAACCTCCATACCAGTGCCATTGATCTTGGATTAGATCGCGCCTCACGTGTCGCTCAGCGCGGCCAGTTAACGAAACCCGCACCGCATGTAATTACTGTTGCCGGCACTAACGGCAAGGGCTCTACCTGTGCAATTCTGGAAGCTATTTTGCTGGATGCCGGATACAAGGTCGGTGTCTACAGTTCTCCTCACCTTGTTCGGTATAATGAGCGTGTCCGCATCAGCGGCGCCGAGCTGGCCGATGATGAACATAGCAGAGCATTTGCAGCCATCGAGATGTACCGTCAGGAAGTAAGCTTGAGCCTGTTCGAGTTTGGCACGCTGGCTGCTCTGGAGCTATTTAAACGCCATCAGGTTGAAGTGGTTATTTTGGAGGTGGGATTGGGCGGACGTCTTGATGCCACTAATATTGTTGATCATGATGTATCGGTTATTACCAGCCTGGCCGTTGATCATGTCGACTGGCTGGGTGACGATATTGAAGTGATCGGCTATGAGAAAGCGGGCATTTTCAGATCACAGAAGCCTGCAATATGTGGTCAGCCTAATCCTCCGGCAACCGTTCCTGCTCATGCTGATGATATTGGGGCCAAGCTATATCAGGTTGGTTATCAGTTTGACTACAAGCAGTCAGAGAATAGCTGGAGCTGGCACTGCGGAGCATTTGATCTTAATGATTTACCTTTGCCGTCTCTTCCTCTGCCCAATGCGGCAACGGCACTGATGGCCCTGGGCGCTGCCGAGCTGGATATCAGTGATGAGAACATCGCTAATGGTCTGGCAAAGGCGTCACTGCCTGGCCGAATGGAGCGTGTATCCGAATCACCGCTCGTCATTATGGATGTGGCACATAACCCCCACTCAGCACAGTACTTTGCTCGGCAGTTGGCGTTAGTTAAGCAGCGCGAAAACAAAGGCCGTATTCATGCTGTTGTAGCCATGCTGCACGATAAGGATATAGCAGCAACGGTGGCAGAGATGCACGATATTGTTGATGAGTGGTACCCTGCGTCGCTTGAAGGGCCAAGGGCGGCGACTGCTGATGAAATTATTGCGCACTTGCCGGGTGATAGTCAGCCTTACCCAACGCCGGAACAAGCTTATGACACAGCGCTGACAGAGGCTGGCGACGAGGATATGGTAATCGTATTTGGCTCGTTTTACACTGTCGGTCAGATTTCCAGTCACTTAGCATCAACCCAGGAGTAGACGTGGCAAGTAAATTCCAAAGTCGCTTGGTCGGTACCATTATTTTGGTGGCGATCGGTGTTATTTTTCTGCCTGACTTGTTTGATGGCAAGAAGCAGCATTATCAAGAACAGTTTGCCAGTATTCCGCTTCAGCCTGAAATTGGCGAGGAAGGGGAGTTTGAAGTGATCCCCGAGCCCGAGTTTGCCGAGGTCGATTTGCCGCCGGAGCCTGTGACCGTCGTGATTGATGAGCCTGAGTCGAGCAATACTGCTTCGGAGCGTGGAACGGTCAAGGTTGAACCTGTTCCTGTCACTGAGCCAAAGGTAGGCAACCAAGATAGCGGCTGGGTTGTACAACTTGGCGTCTTTCGCAATTTCGACAACGCTAACCAACTAGTCAGCAAGCTACGTGATGCCGGTTACCAGGCACATGTTTTTCCCAAGCAGCCTCAGCAAGGTGATCTGGCGCGGGTTGTTGTTGGGCCGGATGTATCAAAATCCAAGCTTTCTACCCAGCTCAAAGATTTGGAAAAATTAACCGGCCTGAAGGGCCGATTGCTCAGATTTAACCCACTAAACCCTTAGGTAAACGTTTGCGTTCTCATTTTTTCTGTTAGAATACGCACCAACAAGATGAATATAACAAATGATGATCTGGATTGATTACGTAATTTTAGGCGTAATAGGCTTCTCTGCACTGGTCAGTTTGATTCGTGGTTTTGTCAAGGAAGCCTTGTCACTGGTAATTTGGTTCGCTGCCTTTTTCATCGCCAGTAATTTTTATACCGAGCTGGCAGCGTACTTTACGAATATACAGGATGAGATGCTACGTAACGGTAGTGCCATCGCAGCATTGTTTATTGCCACACTGATTGTCGGTGCGGTCGTGAACTATGTAATAGGACAGTTAGTACAGAAAACGGGGCTGTCTGGGACAGATCGGGTTCTGGGAATTGTCTTTGGCGGAGTGAGGGGAGTACTGATTGTCTCTGCTCTGTTATTCTTCATCGATGCGTTTACAGGGTTTGCAAGTGCTGACTGGTGGAAAGAGTCGCAGTTGATCCCGCAGTTCGGCGTCGTGATTGAATGGTTCTTCACTTACCTCAAAGACACATCAAGCTTTTTGCCCGGTGCACTGTAGCATCGGTATTTAGACAGTTTATTCATTGATTGTTATCAGGGGCGGCAGATACCGACCCCTGCTGATAAGCGTGATATGGGTAGGCTGTTATAATTGCACTTAATGCGTGACGAGGAATTAGGACATGTGTGGTATTGTCGGAATCGTGGGTTCAACCCCGGTAAACCAGTCTATCTATGATGCACTGACCGTGCTACAACATCGCGGCCAGGATGCCGCTGGTATTGTTACCCTGGAAAGCAATCGTTTCCGTCTGCGAAAAGCAAATGGTTTGGTACGTGATGTCTTTGAAGCGAGGCATATGCAGCGCCTTCAGGGCAATGTCGGTATCGGTCATGTCCGTTATCCGACGGCGGGAAGTTCCAGTGCCTCGGAAGCACAACCGTTTTACGTCAACTCACCCTACGGTATTTCATTGGCGCATAACGGTAACCTCACCAATGCGGCCGAAATCAGGGAGACATTGTTTGAGCAGGCTAGGCGTCATGTCAATACGACCTCTGATTCGGAAATTCTCCTTAACGTCCTCGCAAATCAACTCGAACATGCCCAGTCCTACCCAATAAACCCAACTGATATTTTCAAAGCCGTGCGTGAAGTCCACCGGATCGTCAAGGGGGCATATGCGGTTGTTGCTATGGTGATCGGCCACGGTATTATTGCATTTCGAGACCCGCATGGTATTCGCCCGCTCTGTATGGGCAAGCGTGAAGTCGACGGAAAAACGGAGTACATGGTTGCCTCGGAGTCAGTGGCTCTCGATGCGGTAGGTTTTGACTTTGTCCGCGATGTGGCACCTGGCGAAGCTGTCTATATCTCCTTCGACGGTGAGCTCTACACCGAGCAATGTGCAGATAACCCTACACTAAACCCGTGTGTCTTCGAGTTTGTATACTTTGCTCGCCCTGACTCCTTTATCGATAAGGTGTCAGTATATGGCGCCCGTGTCCGGATGGGCACCAAGCTTGGTGAGAAGATTAAGCGGGAATGGGATGATTTGGACATTGATGTCGTGATCCCAATACCGGAAACCTCTTGCGACAGTGCACTCGAAATCGCTCGCAGTCTTGATTTGCCGTACCGTCAGGGCTTTGTGAAGAACCGTTATGTTGGCCGGACTTTCATCATGCCGGGGCAGCAAATGCGTCGTAAGTCAGTCCGTCGTAAGCTCAATGCCATACGCTCCGAGTTTAAGGACAAGAGCGTTCTGCTGGTGGATGACTCCATTGTTCGCGGTACTACGTCAGAGCAAATTATCGAAATGGCCCGTGAAGCGGGAGCTCGCAAGGTGTATTTGGCATCTGCAGCGCCGGAAGTCAGGTTCCCGAATGTATATGGTATCGATATGCCAAGTGCCAACGAGCTGATTGCTCACGGTCGCGAGGTAGACGAGATCTGCAAAATGATTGGTGCTGATGGTTTGATCTTCCAAGATCTTGATGATCTGGTGTCAGCGGTACTGGAAGGGAATCCGGATATCCCGCAGTTTGAAGCCTCGGTATTTAGTGGTAGTTATGTGACTGGTGATGTCAATCAGGAGTACCTTGAATATCTGGAGTCATTGCGTAGCGAAGATTCCAAGACTCAGCGTACTATTCAGCAGGATCTGGCAAACCTGGAATTGCATAACGAAGGCGTGTAGTCCTTTACCTCTCTTTGTGAAGGTGGGAGGTTGGGTTGGGGTTAACTCCCTCCCAACCTCCCCCTTGAAAAGAGGGAGGAGCTTTTTCTCAATCTCTTATTTGCTCTTTCCAAGCACTCGTTTCTCGAACCTTAGCTCTTTCCATTTAATGACTAAACTGAGGCCCCAGTCCGAGGTTCCAGAGAATGACCGAGCCGGCAATAATCGATACTAGTAGAACCAGACCGCAAGTCACAATGGAGCTGGAATAGATAAACCCGCGCTCTTCAGGAATATGCATCAAAATTGGAACGCCGGTATAAAGCAGATACACCGAGTAGGCGATCCCGGCCAGACCAGCAATCATCAGGAACCATACCTGTGGGTAAATGGCTGCAATACTGACCATGAACAGCGGTGTTGCCGTATAGGCGGCAAGTTCGAGCGCCTGGGTATAGGTCGGCGTTGAACCGAATGTATGGCTCATCCAATAAGTGAGGTAGGCGAGAGCAAAGACACCGGCAATAAGTGCAAAATACATAGCAACAGACATGCCTAATGCACTGGATTGGGTGAGGAAGATAGGCTCACCGACACCAATTCGCCAGCCGATGAAGACACTGGAGATAAAGGCAAAGGTCGGTGGCAGCAAGGCGATCAGCAAGATATGAGAAAGGCTGCTTTGGAACCCTTCATGCTCCTTGTCAATGGTACGCCACTCTTGTTTCGGGTGTGTATACAGCCCAAATAAATGTCCCAGAATCATAACGTTTCCCCGTTATCTTGTGCGAGATTCCGCACGATAAGATTAATGGTTCAAAGAACACTTTCCCCAAATCTCGATTGTGCTCTTAGTCCTTACTGAACAGGACAATTAGGAGTCCTTTGTATCAAGTGTCACTGGCTCCTATGCCTCGAAAAAGGGCAGCCAATTGCTCTGTTCAGTCTATTAACGTTTAGTCGGGGTTATCAGGCTTGGCAAGAAATTGGTACTCACCAGCCGGACATTCCGGCTGGTGGTGGAAGAACTATCAGGTAGGGTTATAGCTTGAAATATTCGCTGGCGAATTCAATAAACAGACGCTGTTTTTCTGGCTGGTAATCGCGGTGGTTATAGAGAAGGTAGACTTCTCGCGGGTTGGCCGACCAGTTTTCAAGAATACGGACCAGCTCACCCGAGGCGATATATTTTTCCAGCATCACATCCGGCATGAGGGTGATACCAAGGCCGCTTGCACACGCCTTGCGCACAACATTAAGTTGGTTGGCCTCAAAACGTCCCCGTTCATTTACCGTGACGGTTTCGCCGTTACTGTCGGTCAGGCGCCAGCGAAGCAATGGCTTGCCCTTGAGCAGGGAGTGCTGATGGAGGTCCTGGGCATGCTTGGGCTCGGCGTTATTTCTCAGATAATCCGGGCTGGCGACCAGGATATCTTTGACCGAATTGATACGCCGGGCAATCAGTGTTGAGTCGCGCTGCGGACCGACCCGGAAGATAACATCCCAATCTGTCGGATCAAGCTGCTCCGGCTCGCTGCTCATATGCAACTCAATACTGATTGCCGGGTGATCCTGCATAAACGCATTTAGCATTGGTTGCAGCATCACTTTGGTCAGGTTGGATGGAGCGGCAATTTTTAGCTTGCCAGCTGCTCCTTTGCACTCTTCGCTAATGTGCTCGGTAGTATCGACCAGTTGTTGCAGCAGAGGGCTACAATCATCATAGAATTTTTGTCCGGCCTCTGTCAGTGAAAGTTTTCGCGCGTGACGGTTTAACAGGCGAATGCTTAGGCACTCTTCCAGGGCTTGGATCCGTCGTGTTAATGTGGCAACTGGAACCTGAGTTTTACGGGAGGCGGCAGTATAGCTGCCGTGTTCAACAACCATACGAAACAAATTTAAATCGTCAAGCTTCATAGTCATACAATCACTGAAAACTAATAATCGGAGAATGGTATAACAAATTGTGCTATGAGGTGTCACTATCGTAACAAGTTTTGCTGTAAATCAATATCAACATGGTTCTACCTACTAAAAAGGGCGATCTTTATGCCTTGAAAAGGTTAATTTTTGAAGTAGGTTGCATAATCCAATAATTTACGAGCTGAAAGCTGCGATAGTTATGACGGAATATTAATTCCGGCCTATGCTTTTGATAGATTGGTTAGCAATTCGAGTTTTCATGCACACGCATTCTGATAAATCCGTATGTCGTCCTGAGCATACTCAGGGAAAAGATAATCATCATTCATGGAGGGCACAACCTTTGCTTGAGGATAAAGATGTTCTCGTGGTTGAAGATGATCCTGTTTTTCGCAGAATGATCACTGGTTTCCTTGAGAGCCAGGGCTGTAAAGTGCGTGAAGCTGAAGACGGGCTGGCCGGGTTGCAAGCGTTAAGAGACAGCATTCCCGATGTGCTACTTTGTGACTTGGCAATGCCGGTATTGACCGGGATGGAGTTTGTTGAAGAGATCTCCGTGCAGTATCCGATGGTGCCGATTATTGTCATTTCTGGCACCGGTGATATGGCAGATGTTGCCACGGCGCTTCGCCACGGAGTAAAGGATTTTCTGATCAAGCCGTTGGATAACATCATGGTGCTGAAGTCAGCCATGCTGTCAGTGCTGAAGTCTCAAGATTCGGTGACGGAAAATCGAGATTTTTCTAGTCAGTGGTTTGGGATTGGAGACGATGATAGTTGTGTCGATGAGGAGCTGGAATGGCATATTGAAGAGCTCAAGGCCAACCCGCGGGCTGCTCGCGAGTTGTTACTGGGCCTGATGCCGGAGACAGAGTCTAAGCAGGGAGACTGGCAGTTGAATTATTGTGTTCTGCAGTCGACTGATGTCCAGCCTGTGCTACTGGATTATACCTGGCTCATGGATGGACGTTTGGCCTTCTACCTTGTCGACTCGTCAACAGATAACGACAATGGCACCGCGACCACCTTGCTTATTCGGGCTTTCTTTAATGATTTCCTTCGTACCCGGATGGCCGATGAACATGATATCCGCAGCTTGATTCAATTGATTGAAAAAGGGATGAAGCATTCAGGTTATGCCGCGCCGATCAAAGCCCTGTTTGGCATTTTTGATGCCTGCGACAAGAGTTTGTCTGTCACATCAACAGGCTTGGCTGCAATGTTGCAAACCAGTGAAGGTAATAAAGAGCTGGTTGCTCAGCCCTGGCTTGGTAATAATGCCTACCAAAATGACACCATCCATTTACCGCTTTCCGAATCCGGAGGTCGACTATCTCTCAGTGAAATTGGTTCGGCCAGTTTCAGCCTTACTTTAAAGCGGTGTGGTTTTTAAGTGCGGGTCCTAGTTCCTGGGGACTTTTGAACACCGCAGGTCCCAAAGACAAAAAAGCGAGAACCAATGGCTCTCGCTTTTGCGTTTTATGCTTTTACTTAGGAACTAGTCCCGTATATTTTTATGCTTCAACAGGTTTCGCGTCTGTTGCTTCTTCTTCGACTACTTTACCTTCTGCACCGTGCATCCAGCGGATAAGCTGATTTGAGCAAAGTAGTAGCAGTACACCGGCAATCGTTGCGGCAATTGCAATACCACTGAAGATAGCCATTGGACCTGCTTCACCCACTTGTGAACCGATGATACCGGCTACATAGTTAGCAATTGCGTTAAAGCCGAACCATGCACCCATCATCAAAGATGCAAGGCGTAGCGGGGCAAGTTTGGTTACCATTGACAGGCCGATTGGTGATAGGCAAAGCTCACCTAGTGTGTGGAAGAAGTATGCACCTACTAGCCACATCATTGATGTCTTAACAGTAAGATCGCCACCTTGCTGCATAACCGCACCGATCATGCATAGGAAACCTAGTGCAAGGAAGAAAAGACCCATCGCAAATTTAATTGGTGAGCTTGGCTCTTTAGGACCCATTTTTACCCAGATAGAAGCGATGATCGGAGCAAGCGTGATTACAAAGAACGGGTTCAGAGACTGGAACCATGCTGCTGGTACTTCGAAGCTACCAATCATACGGTCAGTATACTGCTGAGAGAAGATATTCATCAGACCACCGGCTTGTTCGAAGCCAGCCCAGAAAATAACCACGAACAGACCCATGATCATAATAACTTTCATGCGATCGCGTTCTTGCTTGGTTAGCGGCTCTTGCTTGCCGGATTTGTTCATCGCGGCAGCACGCTTGGCAGCCGGTTCTTTACCGATATTGCCCAGTAGACGCTCAGCAAATACCATCTGAGTAACCAGGCTGATAACCATACCGATACCGGCAGTCAGGAAACCAGCTTTCCAGCCGTAAGCAGCTGATGCAGCACCTGCAATAATACCCGCAAGTAGAGAACCAAGGTTGATACCCATGTAGAAGATAGTGAAAGCGCCGTCACGACGGTTATCGCCTTCTTCGTACAAGTCACCGACCATGGTTGAAATGTTCGGCTTGAACATACCGTTACCAATGATCAGCAGGCCCAGACCCAGGTAGAAAGCTGTCACTGAGTGCGGGTCGACCATGCTATTTGGTAGTGCCAGTGTGAACTGGCCGAGAGCCATCAGAACACCACCAATAATGATAGCGCGGCGTTGGCCAAGGAAGTTATCGGCAATCCATCCACCAATTAGAGGAGTGATGTAGACGAGACCGGTGTAGATGCCGTAGAGGTTGAGTGCGTCTTGAGTCGACCAGCCAAGGCCGCCGTTGATGGTTTTATCTGTAAGATAAAGCACCAAAATCGCGCGCATGGCATAGTAAGAAAATCGTTCCCAAAGTTCTGTACCAAACAGTAGAAACAAACCTTTAGGGTGGCCAAGCAATGTACCACTTCTCAGATTGCTCATAATTATTCTCTGTGTTGAATTGTATGTGTGATTGCAAATTCGGCTCTTTTTATAAAGCACAAACTTTTAAACTGCAAATTTTCACATTTGCAGAACAAATGAAAAACAATGTAAACCTTTGATTTGTCAGTGGTTGCATATCATTTGGTCAAAAATGAAATCTCAGATTTACACTGCTTGTTTGGTGTGTTGTGTTGGTTTTATGTGTTCTGTTGGCGGTTTATTTTATTTTATCATTTTAGG
>NZ_JAKRFQ010000305.1 GCF_022347985.1 Photobacterium sp. OFAV2-7 | reverse complement strand
ATCCTCCGGTCGCTTCTAGCGTCGCCGAAGCAGCAACCACAGCAAGGATGATCAGCATAACACCGATTGGGGGTTTACCCGGCGCAATACCAAATACAAACGATAGAATAGATACGCCTAATCCACCGAGAAGACCAAAAGCGATGCCTCCGTACCGGATACCGATAAAAATAACGGCGAGCAACAACATCATGTGAACAAAGAACATATTTTTTCCTTAAATATAAAGTAATTTGTCTTTTAAATAAGATAACTGGGATACCAGGTTAGGCTTTTTGAACTGGTAGCAATCTTGATTAATAAATTATGAAGCCAACAACCATGCAGTCGTGTAACGCGCAATTTTACCTGCTACACCAGTACGAAATTTCAGGTATAGAGGAGCGCACATGCCACTACCAAGAATGGCTGGAATGTGTTTCAATGCTGCTTTATTAAGCACATCGATGAATATGACCTACCACTTTAGTAGGATTGTTATGTTTTTTTGTAGTCTACCAACACTTGCCGAACGGAAGATTGAGTACCTTGCTAATGTAACTATTTTAGGCTTTTGTAACTTTTGTAAGCGAGGGTTTAGTGAGGAGGTACAATAGAGGGTCTGACAAAAAACTGTCGATTCATTATTTAGGGTCAAAGCACACATTAATTCCAGAAGATATGCAGTTATACTGTCCCCGTCACTAACATTGCTATTCTAAGAACTATCATGAAACTTAAGAGTTATCTGATCTTAACCATCGTTGCAGCTACCTCTTTTCTTGTTATCATCGTAACCACCGCCATCTATTTTTTACTGCAAAATTCGTATCAGGAAGGCATTCAGGCGCGAGGGCTAGAGCTTGCTCGCGTGGTTGCACATGATCCCATGGTCATTAAGGCGGTTGATGCCAAAAATAAGCAGCAGCAATACGATTTACAAGATTATGTGGAAGATATTAGAGCGCGTACCGATGCTTCCTATATCGTGGTCGTTGATAAAGAAACCATTCGTTTGAGCCACCCCACACCAGATAAAGTCGGTAAGTATTTTATCGGTGACGACATTAAACCCGCAATAGAACAAGGTGATGAATTCAGCAGTGTGGCATCTGGATCACTCGGCAAAGCTATCCGTAATTTTTCGCCTGTTCTTTTAGATGGCGAAGTCATTGGTGCAGTCTGTATCGGGTATTTATATGAAAAAACAACCGATATTTTTTTTAAACAATATGGTCATATTGGCATGCTTATCGGCGTGGTCTATTTGCTTGGTATTGGCATTACAGGCGCGTTCATGTTCAAGATGAAACGTACCTTCCTGGACTATGAGCCAGAGTTTATCGTGAACAAATTCCGCGAACATGAGATGGTACTCGATAGTATTCGTGACGCTATTGTTGCGGTTGATAACAACATGAAAATTACCACCATCAATAACAGCGCAATAAAAATGCTTTCTATGGGGGTACTGGATCGCTATGACTATGTGAATCACTCTTTATCACGTTATTCCAAGTCGTTAAGTCATTTGGTTCTCGCAAGTCAAGGAACATTCCATCAAGAGGAATTCAATATTGGCAAATTAAGCTACAAAGCCAATGTTTATCCGATCAACACCCCGAGAGGCTCGCAGGGGCATGTCGTCGTATTCTTCACGAACCTTGATCCAACTGAGCTTGAACGCGAAGTCACGTCCTTGAACAGTTATGCCGAATTGCTCCGCAGTAAAACCCATGAGTATTCCAATAAGCTCAATGTACTCTCAGGCATGCTACAAATCGGTAAGTACGACGAAGCCGTTGACTTTATTCAACAGGAAACCGACCGTTACCAATCTATAATTCACAACATTGTAATGTCGGTAACAGATAGTGCCATTGCCGGTTTGTTGCTCGCTAAATTTAATAAAGCGTCAGATTCGGGAGTGAAATTCACGATCGATATGGATACAAATTTGTCGAGTTACGAGAAGAATATCTCGGAAAAACTCGTCACAATGGTAGGTAACCTGATCGATAATGCCTTACTCGCATCATGGCAAAACAGAGAGAATGAGGAACCTGAAGTACATGTGTATCTAAGCGATCGTAGTAATCACATCATTTTAGAAGTTCAAGACAGCGGTGCCGGTGTTCCCGAAGATATTACCGATCACATTTTAGAGTTCGGTGTAAGCTCTAAGCTCGACGATGAACAGAGCGGTATTGGCTTATACTTGGTCAAGCAACTGGTCGATTACTTTCATGGAAGTATTGATTGGGAACGCACAGAGCAACACACAACACTATTCAGTATTTACTTAGATAAAAATGAAGTCGCTAATTATGACTAAAACCACTGTAATGATTATTGAAGATGATAGTCGAGCCAGCTACACCCTCGAATCAACCATCAATCAACACCCAAACTTCACGGTGGTTGCAGCTAGCGAAAGCTGTGCTGATGCGCTTTTGCAATACGGGGCATTCAAACCAACATTAATATTTGTCGATATCACGCTGCCAGATGGCAATGGTATTGATGTTATTCGCCAACTGCGCGAGCAAAACGCAGATTGTGATTTCATTATGACCACTGCCGAACGAGAAACCGCAACGGTTGAAAAAGCCGTTCAGCTAGGTGTGAGTGATTATTTGGTCAAGCCGATCCGCATGTCTCGGGTTAACCAAGCCCTTGACGACTATAAGCAGTACAAACAAAAACTAGCGCGCGCTGCAATCGTTGATCAAGGTGATATCGACCAGATATTCCGTAAAGCGCCTGTAAAGCAATTACGCCAGACACCGAAAGGGATTGATGCAACAACGCTTGCTTCATTGCAGGCGATTTTGCATGCTGATAAACCACACGACTTTTCTGCAGATGATATTGGCAAGCGCATGAATGTCAGCCGCATTACGGCAAGGCGCTATCTGGAGTTTTTAGAGTCGGAAGGCATGATCCGCTTAGTTCTGAACTACAAAACTGGCGGTCGCCCTCGCCGTTTGTATCAAATGGTCGAGTAACTGGGTATACCAATAAGCCCGGCTTGAACCGGGCTTACAACACATCTAGAAATTGTATTTCTGTTTAGCACTACACATCTGATTCAACAGGTTTAGGGCACTCCTTGGCATGACACAAATTGGCATCAATATCTTGATTACCAAGCAGACGTAGCCACAGTGCCGGCAGATGCTTAGGCCTTACATTAGGGCTTTCCAGCTGAACAGGAAGGGCCGAAGACCACGCCCCGTCACTATCCAATTTGGCAAAGACAAACTTGAACGGCAGGTACTCGACCATTCCCAAACGCAGATCCGTTGCCGTCAGGCTGTCACCTACCTGCTCATATTTTACAAACTGGCTGGTAAAGTCTTCCAGCATAACCAGGTGCTGCGGTTTCTCATCCAGTTTCCAGTGGCCGCGATCCTTGGCTATAAAATCGATGGTTTTATCTTGGTCCAGCAAAGATGTTAGCCCTTCCCAGTAGGTATCGCCATCTAACACCACAACACGCCATAGTACGGTATTAACAGGCGTCGGTGCGATAAATACAGGCTTATCCGCCATCGGCGTATTGGCTAGCTGGTCTTGTACTCGACCCTCGACAATATTAAGCGCGATAACCGACCAGCACAGATACAAACTGGATATCGACAAGCCAATCCCACACAACCTCGCCATTTTTCTTCGCCACAGCAAACTGGCTGCCACCATCACAAGTAACGGAACGGTATAAAGCGGATCGATAATAAAGATGCTGGACACTGCGACACTGACCGGCAGGGGCCACAGCAGTTGAGTACCGTACGAGGTAAAGGCATCCAGCAACGGATGAGTAATAAGACACGCCGCAATCAATAGCCACAGCTGTGTAAAGCCAAACTGCGTAGATCGCCACTTCTGCCAGCACCACGTCAGTAACAACGAGAACGGCAGCAGAACAAAAATTGAGTGGCTGAAACCCCGGTGCTTCACCATATCCGACACGGGATCACCATAGTTCATCAGCACGTCCAAGTCAGGCAGGGTACCAAGCGCAGCACCAGCCAATAATACTTTGGGCGAACATTTCTTTCCTGCCACCAAACCCGCAACAGCGGCACCTAATGCGGCTTGAGTCACTGAATCCAACTTTATCTCCTTTTCAGCCAGGTTATTTATATGGGTATATCTCGTTTATTACCTGGCAGTTATTCTCAGCTGATTCGGCACACCTTATCAAAAATAGGCAGCAAAGGACAAAGTGCGTATAACAAGTAAAGTAAACAAAAGTAAAACTATGGGTTTGGTCGCAGTTCAGCACCATTGAATTCGCTACTTTAAATCAGGCAACATCAATTCACTCTGACAAAGGGAAGATGTATATGCCAACAAAAGTTTCTGAATACATGACACGCAAAGTCATCACAATCCAGCCTGAGGCAGGCCTTCGCGAAGCCTTTTTTTTGATGCGCGACGAAGCGATCCGCCATTTACCGGTAACGAATGAAGCAGGCGAGCTGATAGGTATTGTCAGTGACCGCGAGCTACGCCGTCCGGGCTGGGTTGATGAATCACCGGATATCGGTCACGAATACGACCTGACCGACGATCTGCATATCGGTGATGTCATGATCAGAGATATAGTGCACGTTCGTACCTATGACACACTAACCAAAGCGGTCGGTACCCTGCTCGACTACCATGTGGGCGCTGCGCCGGTACTGGATAAAACAGGCGATTTGGTCGGCATGCTGTCAGCCGTAGACCTACTCAAAGCCTTCCAGAATACCCTGGAGACGCAAAAGTCGAACAAGAAAAACAGAAGTTTGGCCTGACACCAAAAAGAAGTTGCCAAAAGATATAAAGATCACACGAAAAAGGCTTGCCATGATGGCAAGCCTTTCAGTTTTCACGAGATCCAATATACAGACCGATTAGTTAAACAGCCCTTCCAGTAGCTTATCAGCCACTTTTTTCACCTCGTCATCTTTGGCCTTGTCGCCAAGTAACTTTTCAAGCCCGCGCTCAACTTCCTTGTGGGCCTTTTTCTCCAGCTCATTGTTCTGCTTCAGCAGACCTGCCAGATCCATCGAAAACTTAGGCTCAGTCCAGTTACCTTTGACATCAATCGGCACCGTCAGGTCTGCCACTTCGTCCACCTGCTTGCCACCCTGACCTTTGCTGGTCGCAACAACCGAAGTGTTCACCTTGAAGTCGATTGCTTCGCTGACAAGGTTAGTATGACCTTTACCCGCTATACGCAGCAGCGGAGAATCCAGATCCAAGTTCGTTGTCGAAGCCTTGCCCGAGCCCAGCTTAATGGTTGCTACCATTGCCGAAAAGTCGGTCTTTTTCTCTTCTTTTACGTATTCGGCTTTCTTACCCTTCAGCGTCGCCTTGGCTTCTCGGATCATCTCAGGCACATTCACCCCGTAAACCGCCCCG
>NZ_JAKRFQ010000304.1 GCF_022347985.1 Photobacterium sp. OFAV2-7 | reverse complement strand
AGGAAACCCATCCTCCCCCGTTTTTCGCTTTCCCAATAAAGTCCCTGAAAACTTGCGCTCCATTACTATCAACCCAATCAATCTGGTTGATACCAACCCTTTCTGGAGTGTAGGGCTGCATAAGCAACACACCCTCTCCACTATTAATCCAATAATATCCGTTTTCACCAAATGTCGCCGACTCAAGCGCGTTCATGGCCAGGGTTTGAGCATCCTCAACGCTCACCTCCCCTCGCGAGGCCAAAGTATAAAAAGACTCGATAATACCGATACCAACTTCGGAAATATATTTTGACTGCGCTCTTTTTTCCTCCTTAAGACTATTTGAATATGAGAGAAAGAACAAATATAGAAAGGCCAAGGCGCCTGCACTGATAAGCAGAAAAACCGAAATCAGCCTCTTATAGATTACTGAGTACATTGTCAGTTACACATATCTCAAATTAGAAAATCAACCAATAGACACCTCATATTTTGTATTATTTCAACCTCGCAAATCGTGATCTTAACCCCAAAGATTACTCTTAGTTTTGTTGATTTGTTGCAATCCCAAGCACTTCGTGAGCACAAAGGCGCATATTGATCAGGCTAAAAATACAGCTAGGATCACCTTTATCCACATTCATACTATTCATACATATCATTTTGCTATTACCATTTATATGCATCGCAGGGTAATTAGAAAGGCAGCACCATGGAATATTCACACAAACAAGTTCCCATGGAACCAAAAGAAGACGATAACAGCGTAGAAAAAAAACCAATGGATGAAATACTCGACAGAGTAACCAAATTGGCATTAGAAACGATAGAGCAGTTATCCTCTAAAAAAAGCAACTCATAATAATTAACACATCTGAATAAAGGTCACTACAGTGACCTTTCAAGCAAAGTAAATCAAACCAGTATTTATTTTATAAGAATGGAGATGATGTAGAAAATAACATAAATACAAGTACTAACTATTCAATATACACTGTCGAATAGTTCTACCATTGGTAACAATATAAATTTCCAGTTATGCCGCCTATGCTCTCCGCACAAGGCGGCAACCTACTGTAACTCTCTATGCTCTTAACGGCCTACAGCCCTTTCTTGTACTGCGCATTGGTTGTCGGAGAGATAGCATACTCTAGCGCCTGCTTGGCCCCTTCCCCACCGTTGATTAGGTTCTGGAAAAGCTGTACCAGACTAGCTTTATCTTCTTTGACGGTGGTTTGCGTTTTGATGTCCCTTAGATCGATAAAGAAGCTCGAAAACGTCCCTTCGAGATCAGACGGAATCTCGGTATTCAGGAAGTTGTGCTCGCTATAAAGCGAATTGTGATCACCCTTTTGCTTATCAAGAACGAAAGAAGCTTCTTTCAGATTGATAATCGATGCTGACTTCTTGCACTTCCTAAGACACTTCACATCAAAAGCTTTCTTCTTGCAGCCCACCGTCTGATGGAACAGGCACTGGCGGCTGGTCATCAGTAAAATCGGATGGTAAATACTGTAGAACAGTTTAAAGTTGTCTGGTCTTGCAATAGGCTTAATCTGTTTCTTCTTAATTTCATTAGATATGAAAGAGCCGACACAGTTAAACTCTTCTTTCATACACAAAAGACTGAAAGAGTTCGTAACATTGAGGTAAGGGCCAGCTATCCAGTCAATGCCTTTCTCATAGGCCGCGTAAGCAATTCCTGTGTTGTTAGTGACAATCAGTTTTGGTTGTACCTGCTCAAGAAACTCAACGGCAGCAGTATAATTATTGCCAATCAGAATAGACGGGAACCAAGGGATCAGCTGTTCATTCTCAGTAAAAAGCTCAATTAACCGAGGAAGTCCATGATGAAACGAGTCTGGCAATTGATAATAAATATCCGCAGTGGTAGAAGCGCACAGATCGATATCCTGTTTTGAGGAGATCAGAACCGACAAGGACGGTTTTTCCTGCAGTTTAGGTAACTTCTTCACCTTCGGCGTATCAATCGGTGCAATGCGGGCCTTATCGCCATTCAGGTTAAAGAATATCTGTTCCTTAATCGCAGTCAGCTCGTTGAAAGGCAAAAACACCCCTTGTTCAATATGTTCTACGCACAATGATTCAATATAGAATTCAGCATTATTCAGATTATTAAGCCACTTCTCTATTACTTCTTGTTCTAGGGTATATTTATCTGAGTGAATCACCGTGCTGTCAGAATAGACTTTGAACGCCCGATCTGGTGTCGACACCGATACAGTTAATGGACAGTTCGCTTGCACAGATACCTCAATATTTAACGGAAGTTTATCTGTATTAAAGTGCTTAATTTTCTCTGCTACGGTCGAGATAATAGCCGTTTTATCATCATAAAGCTTTTTCTTGACCTGTTTTACGCTCTCTTCAGTTGTGCAATTATAGACTTTGGAAAAGTGCTTTGCAGAGTAGTCACGAGGGTTATCAATAAACATATTTTTATTGATATCTCCGACCAAATAAGAATTAGAAAAATCACGGTTGAATACCGTATAGAGCTCAGTTGTATCAGTTAACAGTTCATTGCCATCGCAAAAGTTGTCGATTTGTTTACGCCAGTTGTCTACAACAGTATATACATAGTGTGACTTCTTAATCCGCCCTTCAACTTTAAGCGAGTACACCCCTGCATCGGCGAGTTCCTCAAGGTTTGAATAGGCCGAGTTATCTTTAAGATTAAGAGGGTAATCTTTACCTGCCTCTGTCGTCTGATACTTATCACGACAAGGCTGGCTACATCGGCCCCGATTACCCGAATTACCGTTTTTTACCGAACTGATATAACACAGGCCAGAGAAACCAATACAGTACGAGCCGTGCACGAACACTTCCATCAGGACATTATTTTCATGCCCTACCTGAGCCAAGTGTTTAATCTCTCTAATATTTAGCTCGCGAGATAGGTTAACTCGACTGGCTGTTAACTTATTGAGAAAGAAAATTTGACCATCATTATGGGTATTAGCTTGCGTCGAGGCATGAACGTCGAGATCTTTAAAATGCTCTTTCAGTAAGTAAAACAGACCAATATCTTGAACGATCACGCCATCAATCTTGGTATTCACCAGCTTGTTCAGCAATCGAATAATCGCTGGAATTTCACTTTCCAAAATGATGATATTTAATGTTAGAAAGATTTTGCAGTTATGTTCATGAGCCAGTCTTACAACGCCACTCAGGTTATCAAAAGTTAAATTTGTCGCTCTATTTCTGGCGTTGAAGTTATCGAGTCCACAGTATATCGCATCTGCACCTGCTGCTATGGCCGCTTTTATCGACTCAATATCGCCACCTGGTGCCAATAATTCAAACTGATTTCTCATTACGATATAACCCACTTTCTAGCATTACATATTTCAAAGGGGCGTATTCTACGTGGTTCTTTTATTCATTACCAATATTGCCATACAGGCTGTTGATAATGATAACTAAACGTATTTAAGAGATGTTAATGAAGTGCTGAGACATGTTCAAGGTGGTTCTTTCGACGGTTTATCTAGGCCATAAAATTAAAAAACCTGCACCACCCTTTATATGCAAAGGTGATACAGGCTTTATTTAACGGCGATTAATTCGCTTAGTTAGATTTGCTGCCTAGGTGCAACCAAGTTTCAACAACGGTATCCGGGTTAAGAGATACTGAGTCAATACCCTGCTCCATCAGCCAGTCAGCCAAATCGTCATGATCCGATGGTCCCTGACCACAAATACCGACATACTTGCCCGCTTTGTTGGCAGCTTTAATTGCCATCGCCAGCATCGCTTTCACCGCATCATTGCGCTCGTCGAACATGTGGGCAATCTCACCCGAGTCACGGTCCAGGCCAAGTGTCAGCTGAGTCATATCGTTCGAACCAATCGAGAAGCCATCAAAGTACTTGAGGAACTCTTCTGCCAAAATGGCATTCGACGGCAATTCGCACATCATGATGACTTTCAGGCCATTCTCGCCACGACGAAGGTCAAATTTCGCCAGCAGGTCGATTACGGAAGCCGCTTCGCTCACAGTGCGGACGAACGGGATCATGATCTCAACGTTCTTCAACCCCATGCGCTCACGCACACGCTTGATTGCTTCACACTCAAGAGCAAAGCAGTCCTCGAACTTCGGTGAGATGTAACGTGATGCACCACGGAAACCAAGCATCGGGTTTTCTTCCGTCGGTTCGAAGTGAACACCACCAACCAGATTACGGTACTCGTTCGACTTGAAGTCTGACATACGAACAATGACACGTTTCGGCCAGAACGCTGAAGCCAGCGTCGAAATACCTTCAGTCAGTTTCTCAATGTAGAACTCGACAGGATCTGTGTAGCCCACAATGCGCTGGTCGATCTCGGCTTTCAACTCGTCAGACTGTGAATCGTAGTTGAGCAGCGCTTTCGGGTGGATGCCGATCATCTTGTTAATGATGAATTCAAGACGGGCAAGACCAACACCTTCATTCGGAATACAGGCGAAATCAAATGCACGATCAGGGTTACCAACGTTCATCATCACTTTCAGTGGCAGTGTCGGTAGGTCGTCAACCGCGGAGCGGCGAACTTCAAACTCCAGCTCACCTTGGTAGATATAGCCAGTCTCGCCCTGTGCACATGAAACCGTCACTTCCTGTCCTGTCGACAGCAATTCAGTCGCATTGCCACAGCCAACAACGGCAGGGATACCCAGCTCACGAGCAATAATCGCTGCGTGACAAGTACGTCCACCACGGTTGGTAACAATCGCGGCCGCTTTCTTCATCACAGGTTCCCAATCAGGGTCTGTCATATCAGCCACCAGCACGTCACCTGCCTGTACCTGATCCATCTGACTCAGATCCGATACAACACGTACTACACCAGAGCCGATACGCTGGCCGATAGCACGGCCTTCTGTTAGCACTGTGCCCGAACCATTGAGGTGGAAACGCTCCATCACCTGGGCATCATCACGTGAACGTACCGTTTCAGGACGAGCCTGAACGATGAATAGCTCACCGGTTACACCATCTTTCGCCCACTCGATATCCATCGGACGACCGTAGTGTTTTTCGATAATCATGGCCTGCTTGGCCAGTGATTCAATCTCAGCATCAGTCAGAGAGTACTGCTGACGCTCTTCTTCTGTGGTATCCAGGATTTCTACCTGAGTACCTAGTTCTTTACCTTCCGCGTAAACCATCTTGATTTGCTTCGAACCGAAGGTACGGCGAACAACTGCAGGGTTGCCAGCCTGTAGGGTTGGTTTGTGAACATAGAACTCGTCCGGGTTCACGGCGCCTTGCACAACCATTTCCCCCAGTCCCCATGAGGAGGTGATAAACACAACCTGATCGAAACCAGACTCTGTATCTAGGGTAAACATTACACCGGAAGATGCGACATCCGAACGAACCATGCGCTGGATACCCGCAGACAGTGCAA
>NZ_JAKRFQ010000303.1 GCF_022347985.1 Photobacterium sp. OFAV2-7 | reverse complement strand
GGATTCAAATAATCGTTTCTTTATAATTGCTCATGATGCCGATGTTTATACGATTGAACATGAACTTGGTCATTTAGCCTGGGCTCAACATGAAGACAGAACATGGTTTTCTAATTTAGAAAAATATCTTAAGAAATACGCTTCAGAAAAAAATCAGCACATGCTTAAACCCTATGCTCGTGGTTATACATGCTCCGGTAAAGGGACAATAATGAATCGTGATTATGAAGTGCTACCTATTTACTCAAGTCCTGATATTTACTATCAAGGTAAAGCTTGTGGAGATGCAAGAAGGGCTGATAATGCAACTGTGATGCGAAACTACGCTCGTGAACTTAAGAAAAAAATGGCTAAATCAGCTAAAATATTGTTACAATAATAACAACTATAAATATATAAGTTTTGTAGTATAAAAGTGTATCAACTTCACCAAAAGCACTCGATAGCATGGACAAATATGGCTTACGTATAGTATTTATGACAGCTTAATCATGGTGTTCACATGTTGAAACAAGATAGAGATGCCAAATTATTAGTTTACCTGTGTCTTGATGTGACTTTATATTATACGTATTAGTCAAGTATATAGATGAAGATATAATGATAGGTTCTTAGGGTTAATTACTTCTGGTAGTGAGTAGGCTTTGTTAATCAAATCCTCAAATAGGCAGATCAAACCATGTTGAGTTTCAGGCATACCTTGGCCTCTTAATATCAAGTTTAAAGTGCAACAATTCAAGGTAATATCCAATAAAACATTCATCTTGTGTTTTAAAGCCCAGTCGCTTGTATCTCGACATGGCTGTATCGGATATCAATCTATCATTATAGCCGCTAATCTTATTCCAGTGTTCGTTATTACCTATTTCCATGGATGTGCTGGTTTGCTACTGCACAGTTTCTCGGATGGCCTTGCTCCCAATAGACATACTGGCTAGGGGAGAAGTAAGTGGATATGCCTTTTTTCATTTGCTCGCTCAGCCTAGTGCCATAAGCTCCGTCACCTGATATTGCTCTAATTTTTCGATATATCTTGGTCAACAATGTAGACACCACTTCACCCCCCATAAAAGTAAACAAAGAAAGCTCTGAACAAACTATTTAGTGAGTATCAGCATCAACAGTGAAGCGGAATTTCCGCTAAACACGGCGTCGCTCTTTACCGTTATTTTTCATTTTAACTCATCTTCACCAAACACTATTAAACCAGTGGCATCAATGGCAAGGTTACGAATTTCACAGAGTGCAGGCATCTTGATGGAGACATCAACAGTTTTGGCTCGTTTACTAGTACTGGTGTAATGAGGGCAAGTGATCATCCGAGAAAACACTGAGTTCATAAAGCCTTGGACGGCACGAAGCTACAAGTTAAAAACTTGCCATGCCATTAGCGCTGTATTGATAGCGGTGTCCGAATAGAGGTTGGTGCAACCTCTATTACTATGATGCTCTGAGCCACGATTAATCAATGCTTAGTTGCAATCTTTCTAGTTGCTTGTTCAATAAACGACTTGTTCCATGGAAACAGCCTGCTAGAGATAGCTCTTCGATCAGATCATCGATCACAGAAAGTGTTCACTCTGATTTGTTCAACAAAGCCCATTAAAAGGACACGCTATAATTTTTTGAACGCTTTATGCTTTCAGCAACAACAATAAACAGTATCACACTACTTCAACTTAACTGCAGTGCCATAAACCAATATTTCGGACGCGCCCTGCATAATCGCGCTGGTTGTAAAGCGCATATTCACGATGGCATCGGCACCCATGGCTTCGGCTTCCCCGATTGCCCTGCTCAATGCCTGTTCGCGCGCTTCGGTAAGCATCTCGGTGTAGCCGCGGATCTCGCCGCCGAAGATGGTTTTGAAACCCGCCATGATGTCACGACCGACATGCTTGGACTGGACCACGTTCCCAGAAACGGTACCTAGAACTTCCTTAATCTCTCGATGGGCGATATCCGGTGTAGTAACGCACAGCATAAATCCATTCCTTTTAATAAAAACAGTGTTAAATTTTTTGACTAGCCGCAAACAGAAAGGTTCAGCCCTTATCGGCCCAGGATCTGTTCCATCACCCAACTCGTATGGGCTGCGGTCTTACCTGTTGACGGGTGGCGAGCCTGCTCTCGCAAATCCCTCCCGATGGCTGCCACATGGTATTGCTGAATATGTTTTGGGTTGTCGATAAACCGGCTCTTCTCACCATCATGATTGGCCAGACACACGGGCGCTTCGTCGAAGACAGAAAAAGTCAGTTTGCCCTGGCTGCCAATGATCTCTACCCGATCTTCCCGCTTCGCCGAACCAAAGTTCCAGCTTCCCGAGCCCGTGATGCCATTTTGATGTACCCAGCAGCCTGTTACAGCATCACTGGCGGAATACAGCCCTTGCTGATTGACGGCAAATCCGGATGCGTGTTGTACCTCTCCCAGCAGATAGATCAGGAGATCAAGCCCGTGGCTGGCCAGATCATCGAAATAACCCCCGGCAGCAATAGTGGCATCAGTTCGCCAGTTATAGTCTTCGGATAAATCAAGAGGGTTGGCCGGCTTGCTCAGGTGCCAGCTGACATGGCGGATATCCCCGATTTTCCCGGCCTCTAGCCATGCCTTCACTTGCTGAAAGCGCGGCAGGGAACGACGATAATAAGCCACAAACAAGGGAAGCTGTTGCTGCTCAAAAGCGGTAACAATGGCCTGGCAATCCTCGTAACTCGGTGCCAACGGCTTTTCGATACAGCACGGCTTGCCTACCGCGGCAACCTTCTGGGCATAGTACCGATGGCTGTCCGGTGGAGTGGCAATATACACCGCATCGACCTCGTTATCGGCGATAAGCTGCTCGGCGTCTGTGTAGTATTTTTTTACACCATGGCGCGCGGCGTAGTCCCGGGCCTTTACTTCATCACGGCGCATAACAGCAACCAGCTCGAACCCTTCGGCTTGCTGATAGGCCGGGCCACTTTTTACCTCGGTCACGTTACCGCAGCCAATGATCCCCCAACGTATCGTTTTGTCTTGGTACTTGTTCATCTTACGCTCCTTCTATGACATACAGCATGCAGAACAAATACCTATAAATCAATCAATTACTGCATCAAGATAGGTCAGAAAACGCTGCCACGACTTATAATCGGCCTTCTCGCGGTAATTATCCGAGCCATAGACGGTGAACGCATGGGGTGCGCCACTATAGACAATCATCTCATTATCAAGCGAGGTCTTTTCCAGCTCCTGGGACAACGCAGCAAAATCACTCATCGGAATGGCCTGATCGGCTCCACCATGCATGATCAGCAGGCTGCCTTTGGTGTTCGAGTAATCCTGCCCCTTGGGCGTTTTCAATCCTCCGTGAAAGGTAACGAACCCTTTCATCTCGGCACCAGAGCGGGCCATTTCCAGCACGGCAGCTCCGCCAAAACAGTAGCCCATGGCGACGGCATTATCAGTATTGCCCCCCAACGAATCGGCCATTGTCATGGCACCAATGAGTAATTCCCGCATTTTATTCCTGTCTTTATACAGTTCACCGGTATGTTGACGCTTATCCTCAACCCTGGTCGGCCTCACCCCGGCACCAAACAAATCGGCGGCAAATACCGCATAGCCTTCCTCGGCCAGCATTTGAGCCCGCTTGACCTCGTAATCTGTCAGGCCGTCCCAATCATGTATCAGCAGCACCAGAGGGGCCTTGGCATCAGGTGAAATATAATACCCTTCGTAATCATCGCCATTGACCTTGTAGCTAACGGCACGCCCTTCCGCCCAGGCAGGAAGAGAAAACAACAAGGTCATCACTATTGTCACAAGTTTGAGATTCATCGGCTCACCTTCTGTCAGTCTTAAATTCAGCACAGTTCTTTCAGTGTAGATGATTGGCAGCAGACGAAATGAAGTTGCCGAGGCGGATATCCCCCCCACTCACTTTAGATAGAACTTACTGATATCACTTTCAAAACCTGCACCTTGGCGGTGTTTGGGTATACTATTATTCGAATAACTCAAAAAAATCAGGGATTGAAATGCCAGCCTTTTCAGAATTTATCAAACATGTCGGTCGCGGTGAGAAGGGCCGTCGGCCGCTCACCCAGGAAGAAGCGCGCGAAGCGCTGTCTATGTACATTGACGGGAAAGCAGATCTGCTGCAGCTGGCCGTTTTGCTGATGCTGCAACGTGTTCGTTGTGAAACCGGCGAAGAAGCCGCCGGCTATATTCAGGCGCTACGTGAACATATCGATGACGACTGGCAAGATCTCGATATCGACCTCGACTGGCCGTGTTTTGCCGGTAAACGACGCCAGCCGCCATGGCTGCTACTGGCAGCCAAACTGCTGGCTCAAAACGGTGTCCGGGTGTTGTTGCACGGCCACGCCTCAGTCGACGCGATTAAATACCAGATAGAATCAGCCTGCCCGGCCTTAGGGATCCGTCAAGCCAATACCCCCGAAGAAGCCAAAGTCATCCTTGCCCACGATGATATCTGCTATGTCCCGCTGTCGGCCTATTGCGAGCCACTGGTCGATCTCCTGGCGCTACGAAACAAAGTTGGCCTGCGAACCCCGCTCAATACGGTGGCCCGCGCCCTGAACCCATCAGCAGCAACCTTTGCTATTCACGGTATTTTTCATCAGGGTTATGAAAAGCTCCATGCCCAGGCAGCAGCCTTGGTTGGCGATGCCAATATGGTGGCCTTCAAAGGTGAGGGCGGAGAGAGCGAGCGCAGCCCTCGTACTGCCTGCCGGATAGCCGGTGTCTCAAGTGGACAGATTTACGAAGAGGAATGGCCGACATTTCTTGAAGGCGCCTCGGGCAAACACGGGGAAATCAGCGGCGAGTACCTGCAGAAAGTCTGGAGTGGCGAGGTGGAGAACAACTACGGAACCCATGCCGTCGTATCTACCATGGCCATTGTGCTAAAAATGATGCAGGTCTGCCCTAATCAGCAATCTGCCCTCATTCAGGCACAACAATGGTGGGATACCCGCCACCAATAATTTGCCTTTCTATTACCCGCCCTACCTTTAGCAAGAATAGGGCGGGTTCACTTTATTCCACGTAAAATGTCAAACAAATCAACAAACAAACAGTGAGGTGACTCATAATATAACCAGCATCACTGGGAACGCCCCTATATCATATGCAACTATAGCCATAATTTTATAACCAACGGCTATATTGTCATGAACACCATCTCTTTTAAGCTAATTGACTGGGAAGCTCTATCGCCCGGTCTGACCGATCTCGATAAGTGGAAAACCTGGGCCGAACTTGATATGACCTGGCCTGAAGATCCGCCCGCTGCCCCGGCCAATCTGATCCCGCCAATGATGCGCCGCCGCACCAGCAGCCTGGGCAAGCTGGCATTGCAAACAGCTCTCAGCCTTACCCAGGACAAGGACATCGACT
>NZ_JAKRFQ010000302.1 GCF_022347985.1 Photobacterium sp. OFAV2-7 | reverse complement strand
GTATCAGGCATTGGCGAAGTCACTAACCGAAGCGCAGCAAACAGAGTTGGAGCAGCATAAAGAGAAATTGCTGGCTGATCTGTATCAACGCATTGAGACCATGCAGCAAATGGAAGAGGTGACTGAGGCGGGTGACGAGAAGAAAGCTGGCCGGCTGTGGGACATGGCAAAAGCCAAGCTGACTCGCAGTGATGTCGATAGCTTGAAATCGATAGCTGGTTTCTTGAAAAAGAACGACGGTCTAAAAGAAATTGCCGAAAAGCTGGGGCGGATGGCCAGTGAAATTGACGATCCGGACAAAGAACGAGTTCGTTCGGAAGATCTTAAAATGGTTGAAGAGCGCAGTGACAGTGTCACGGATGATATCGTCGGCGTACATGAAAGTGACGATCTCTCCAAGCTTCTGCCAAACGAGGCGATGTTTCTGGCTTATCCTGAACTTGAAGTTGTGTTCTACAAGCATTTGGTCGATAAGCGATTGATGAATTATCGTGTTCAAGGCGCACAACGTAAGCTGAGAAAAGTTAAGGCATATAAGCGACAAACTAAACAGGTAGAGCAGGACAAAGGGCCATTTATCGTTTGTATTGATGCCTCAGGTTCGATGAATGGATTTCCTGAACAATGTGCCAAGGCTCTGGCATACGGATTGATGCAAATTGCTTTGGCAGAGGATCGGGACTGCTATGTGATTATGTTCTCGACACAGCAAATCACTTATGAGTTAACAAAACAAGATGGCCTTAGCGAAGTGCTGAACTTCCTCTCTTATTCTTTCCATGGCGGTACAGACTTAGGTCCGGTGCTCGACCAATCCATAGAATTGATGAGTAGCGGTAAATACAAAAACGCCGATTTGGTTGTGCTGTCAGACTTTATCGCGCCATCACAGCCCGATGCCATGATGAAGCGAATTAACAAACTTAAAGAGCAGAAAAATCGCTTCCATGCCGTTAATCTTTCGAAATATGGCAACCCTGAGCTGATGACTATCTTTGACCACTGCTGGTCTTATCACCCTTCACAGTTAGGGCGCCTGCTTAAGTGGAAATAACACGGTAATACTAGTTACTTGGCTTTGGCGACCTATTGGTCGCCATTTTTTACTTTGGTTCACATCAACGTTCGGCAAAATACTCGTGTAGTGCCTGTCGCCATTCTGGCGTTTTTCTGACTCTGAGCAAGGCTCGGTTGAGCGTCTCTGCATATTGGCTTTTATCTTCTATCGCAAACCCGTAGTTCTGTTTTTCAAATTGGTAGGGCAGCACAATGAGATCGCGGTATTCGCCTTTCTCCTTGGATTTCTTAATCAGGTATTTTAATACGGCATCGTCCGCGACAATGGCTTGCACCTCATTGGCCTCAAGTGCTTCAAGTAGTTGGCTGTTATCAGTATAAGTGCGGTGAACGATACTGTGATTGGTGAGGAACTCTGACGATGTTGATGCCTCTTTTGCCCCGACGGGAATATTTGCCAGATCATTCGGACCTTTTATGTCAGAGCTTAATAGTCCGAGAGTGAAGGTACTTGCCAGTACCGCAGTAATACTGGCAATAAATAGTGTGGTTGCGATTGCCAGGATCACCGTAATGACTCTGCCGGTTAGGGTTTTGAACTCGAAATAGTTAAAAGGCCCCTTAGTGATAAATAGCAAGCCGAGGATGAAGCCTTCAATCAATTGTGCGCAGCGAGAGGATGTCGAGTACAACTTCTCGTTTACCCGGTGTTCAAGCAGATAAAAGATAGCGCCTACGACTGCTGCAGCAGCGAGAACAAAACCAAGAACGGTCAATAAGTGTTTGTTGGTAATGATGTTCTTCACCGAGGCTAAATAGTCTTGCTTTTTAACGGCGATAGCTAAATGTGTTTCATAAAACGAGTGCGAAAAGTCCAGAATGAGCTCGCGTTCGGGCGTAATGGATAAACAAGAAATCCCGATATTTATTTTTCTCGTTGATACTGCCTCTAGTAACTCTTTAAGGCCAAGCTCCCTGATTTCGTATTGAAGCCCAAGCTGCTCTGCAATTCTCTCCCACAACAGAATGCTCAGGCCTGAATAGGTGCCGTCATCGTGTTTGATGACGAAAGGCGGGCAGTGATAACTACCCACTTCAATAATAGGCTTGGCTGTTGTCACGGCGAACGCACTTTGACAGAGAAGGAGTGCCGGTAGCAGAAGGATAAACAGGCGGTGTGTTGGGTTTGGTTTTGACATGCTGGTTGCTCTTTTGCCCACACTTGCCTAAGTATAAGTGTCATTTTTCTTTCATGTTGCTGTCTTATTTTTGAATGTGAGAAGCCATAAAAACAGTGTGCTTAATGACTTAGGCTATGCTTATAGCAGTTAATGGTAACTCAGAAACTTAGCTGGACTTTCGAGTAAGTCCAGCTAAGTTTCTTGGGGGAGGAAGTTAGATGAAGCTTTTCTCTTATTGTGCGCTGGTATTGACCTTGTTGTTTACTACATTTTCGGCTTCCGCAGATAATGTGTGGGTCATCGAAATTAGAGGTGGAATTGGCCCGGCGACGAGTGACTACGTGGCCCGTGAAATCGACGATGCCAGAGAGGCGCAGGCATCATTTATTGTGTTGAAAATGGACACCCCGGGAGGGTTGGATACCTCGATGCGGGATATTATCCGCGCGATAACGACATCCTCAGTTCCTATCGCAACCTGGGTTGGACCGTCAGGGGCAAGAGCGGCGAGTGCCGGGACTTATATTTTGCTTGCAAGTCATGTTGCAGCGATGGCGCCCGGTACCAATTTGGGGGCGGCGACGCCTGTCAATTTAACTGCTCCGTCAGGAAAAGATGATGATAGCAGCAGTAATCCTTTTGCTCCAAAGGAAGAGAAAAAAGAACCTAAAGACGAGGAAGCAAGCACTGCTGAAGGTGACAGTGAGGCCAAACCTGAAGAAGATGACCGCGTGAAGGCTAAAACCGCCATGGAGAAAAAGGTCATTAATGATGCCACTGCTTATATCCAGGGGTTGGCCAAGCTTCATGGCAGGAATGAGGAGTGGGCTGCGAAGGCGGTAACAGAAGCGGCGAGCCTGGATGCAGAAAGTGCCTTGAAAGAAAATGTCATTGATTTTATTGCGGCTGACCTAGATAGCCTGATGACACAATCAAACGGGCGAACCATAACAATAAACGGCTTAGAGCAAATAATTGAGCTGGACAATATTGCTTATGTCGAAAGAGAGCAAGACTGGCGATTTAAGCTACTTTCTGTCATCACCAATCCCAATGTGGCCTATATTCTGATGCTAATCGGCATATACGGCTTGCTGCTGGAGTTCTATAACCCTGGCGTTGGTTTACCGGGAGTGCTCGGCGGAATATGTCTGTTGCTGGCAATGTATTCATTGCAAATGTTACCAGTAAGCTACGCAGGACTAGGGTTGCTACTGCTGGGGATTGCCCTGATGATTGCGGAAGCGTTCAGTCCGAGCTTCGGCATACTCGGTCTTGGCGGTATTGTGTCCTTTGTTTTGGGTTCAATTATGTTAATGGACACCGAAACACCAGGCTACCAAATCGCTATCCCGCTTATTGTTGGTCTGACCGTGGTATCTGCTCTTTTCACCTTCGTTATCCTTGCCTTGTTGCTAAAGGCGCGGCGCAAGCCCGTTACAACAGGTGTAGAAGTCCTACTGGGACAAAGTGCCAAGGTTGTTAGTGGCTTCCCTGGCGATGGCCGAGTATTGGTTGATGGTGAAATCTGGCAGGCGAAATGTGACCAGCCATTGGCTAAAGGGCAGAGCGTCGTAGTGAGAAGAGTTTCGGGTTTATATCTTGTTGTAGAAGACGGCTACAGTGATCCCTCAAGTAATAAGGAATAACATATGATTACTTATTCGTTAGCGACGATAATCGTGCTGGTGGTAGTCTTAATCGTCAGCATGTTTAAAATTTTACGTGAGTATGAACGTGCCGTCGTTTTCTTTTTGGGGCGGTTTTATGAAGTAAAGGGACCTGGTCTGATCATCATCGTACCGATAATCCAGCAAATGGTGCGGGTTGATTTGCGGACCATTGTATTGGATGTACCTACACAAGATCTGATCACCAGGGATAATGTGTCGGTGCGGGTGAATGCGGTTGTCTACTTTCGTGTCGTTGACCCAAAGATGGCAATCAATAATGTCGAAAATTATCTCGAAGCGACCAGTCAGTTATCGCAGACAACCTTGCGCTCGGTACTCGGCCAGCATGAACTTGATGAACTATTGTCGGCCCGGGAAGAGCTCAATAAAGATCTGCAGTTGATCCTTGACCAGCATACCGACAACTGGGGTATTAAGATTGCGAATGTCGAAATTAAGCATGTGGATTTAGATGAAAGTATGGTTCGCGCTCTGGCAAGGCAAGCAGAAGCCGAGCGTGCTCGTCGAGCCAAGGTTATTCACGCTGTTGGTGAGCTTGAAGCCTCAAAGAAGCTGAAAGATGCCGCTATGGTGTTAAACGAAGCCCCCAATGCTGTTCAGCTTCGTTATATGCAGACGCTAACTGAAATCTCCAACGATCGCACCACTACAATCTTGTTCCCGATGCCAATAGATTTGGTCGATAAGGTGGGGGGCTTTATGAAGGCTTCTTCGGTATCTACGGACCCCGAACATAAAATTGATTATCCTTAGCTCATGATTTGAGCGAACCCTTATAAGTACATAATAAATACATAAATAGTTAGGCTCCCTACATCGGGAGCCTAATTTGTCTGCGGTGTTTCTTTTTCTTTAGCTTGGAGAAAATCTGGTTAAGAACGCTGAAGCATGAAGGTCTGATACTCAAGATCATCAAATTGTCTGTCGAGCATGATGAGCCCAATAATCGTAGTAACCAGCATGGTAATCGCGAAACCATAGCCATAATACACAGGCCCCAAGTCGATGCTGAGATGGGCCAAAACAAAGTTACCGGCTGCCATTAATGCCGTGAGTAGCAATGCCGAGTAGCGTTTATCGAGGTAGAACATCACGTTCAGGATTGACATCACCAGTACCTGAAGGCTGACACCAACAAGGTCGACATAGAGCAGATGTAAGTAAGCCAAGTCAATGTTTAATGCTACCAATATATCTTCAGCCCACAAGAGCAACAAGGCGAGTGTCATCCCCTGAACTTTAAATATTTCGTAGATACTTTGCTGACAGGCAAGGATCATTTTATCCTTGAGCAGGTAGATAGAATCCAGCGTTGCGCCTTCTCGGACAGCATCGTAGAACTTGAGACAGGCATCGGCAAAATCTGTTTCCATACGAAGCATAAATACGGCCATTCCGGGAATAATGGCCAAGTAGGCGATAAATATCGGCAGGTCGTAGATGTACGACGCTCGGAATAGGTCTATGACCTGATGGGAAGTTTCGTCTCTGAACCAAAAAACAAATTTATCCAGCCATACCCCAAG
>NZ_JAKRFQ010000301.1 GCF_022347985.1 Photobacterium sp. OFAV2-7 | reverse complement strand
AGCGCATTGAGCAGCACTGTCTGCATCTTGATGCGTTTGTCCGTGCCCACCCAGATGCCCAAAATGAACAAGGAACTTCCTGATGACAGAGAACGGTGATGATCCTACTTTTCAGGTAAATTCGACGGCTCATCCACAAATAATGTGGATGCCTGAGAAAGATCGTATTCATGACAGCCTGCTGTACCAGTTCATGGTGGATCTAAGCGAAAAAAAGAACACCTTGTACCATGATTACAACCAGCTTCATCACTGGACCATCGAACACAGTGAAGAATTTTGGGACATGCTGTGGGACTTCTGTGACGTCATGGGCGAAAAAAACCTACCAATCACCCAATGCCCTGCTAACAGCCAGTTGCCGGCCAAAGAAACCCAATGGTTTCCTCATGCAAGCCTCAACTTTGCCGAGAATTTACTTAATAACTGGAATCTTCACGCCGCTGCCGATGCCATTGTCTTCCATTGCGAAGGGGTTCCAGAGAGGCGCCAGCATCTTAGCTGGCAACAGCTATACCGCCAGACCTCGCAAGTTGCCGCTTTTATGGCTGAAAACGGGGTTAAACAAGGTGACGTCGTTGCCGCCTATATTCCCAATATTCCCCAGGCAATCGTAGCGATGCTGGCTACGGCTTCACTGGGGGCTATATGGACTTCAACCTCCCCGGACTTTGGCGTGGAAAGCGTTGTTGAGCGATTTGGCCAGACTAAGCCCAAGCTATTGATCTGTGCCGATGGCTACTTCTACAACGGGAAAACGCACAACAGCCTGGATAAAGTCAGTGCGATGCTGGAGAAACTCCCCAGTGTGAAGCAATTGCTGCTCATCCCCTATATAGAAGACAGCAAGACAGAAGGTGACAATACAATAGAAAATGAAAGAGGCACCGTTTCTCGGGCTTCTGGCCAGCAACCGGTAACGACAGCGTGGTGGGATGAAATGCTCAAGCAATACCCGGCATGCCCCCTTTCTTTCACTCAGGTACCGTTCAATCATCCTCTGTATATCCTCTACTCTTCGGGAACAACAGGAAAACCCAAATGCATCGTCCATAATACCGGCGGGACCTTGCTCAATCACCTCAAAGAGCACCAGCTACACTGCAATCTCAAATCAGGAGACCGGCTGTTTTACTTCACCACCTGCGGCTGGATGATGTGGAACTGGATGGTCAGCGGTCTGGCAACCGGGGCCAGTCTGGTGATTTATGATGGCTCGCCCTTCTTTCCTGATGGCAATGTATTGTGGGACATGGCCGAACAGGAATCGGTTACTCTGTTCGGTACATCAGCGAAATACCTCGAAGCGCTAGAAAAGCAAGGCTACCAGCCGGCATCAAACCATGATTTATTGTCCCTCAATACCTTGTGCTCGACCGGTTCAGTACTGGCCCCCGAGCAGTTCGACTACGTCTATCAAGCGATAAAATCCGATTTACAGCTCGCGTCTATTTCCGGCGGCACTGACATCTGCGGCTGTTTTGCCATCGGGAATCCCCTCAATCCCGTCTACCGGGGAGAATGCCAAGGACGAGCGCTGGGTATGGATGTGCAGGTGTTTGATGATAACGGCCGTTCACTGTTCCAGCAGCAGGGAGAGCTGGTTTGCTGCAATAGCTTCCCCAATCAGCCAATCGGCTTTTGGAATGACGAGGATGGCAGCCGCTATCACAAGGCCTATTGGCATACCTTTCCCAACACCTGGCACCATGGTGATTTTGTCTCGCTGAGCGAAACAGGTGGAATGACCTTCTACGGCCGCTCTGATGCCATACTAAACCCCGGTGGAGTGCGGATTGGTACCGCCGAGATCTACCGTCAGGTGAATCCTCTCGACGAGATCACCGACTCGGTGGTTATCGGCCAACACTGGCACAACGATATTCGGGTGGTGCTCTTTGTCCAGCTAGCAGAGGAATGCGAACTGGATGATGAACTAAAGGCAACGATTTGCCAGCGGATCAGACAGCATTGTTCGCCGCGCCATGTACCGGCAGTCATACTGGCGGTTAATGATATTCCCCGCACTAAATCCGGCAAACTAGTCGAACTGGCCGTACGAAACATCGTCCATCACCAGCCAGTCAAGAATGTCGGGGCACTGGCAAATCCGCAAGCCCTTGAACAGTATAAAAATCACCCAGAGTTACAAGATGAAGCAAATTAAGTTGTCCAATCTGGCTCAGATAGGTTTATAGAATGATATGATGCCTTCATCAGGCTACAAGGAGAACTGTTACCCAAATGAAGCGCATTCCAACCAACATTATCACCGGCTTTTTAGGTGCCGGAAAAACGACTTCCATACTTTCTCTGCTGGCGCGTAAGCCAGAAAATGAAAAGTGGGCGATTCTAATCAACGAGTTTGGCAATATCGGCGTTGATGGTGCGATTCTTGACCAACAGGGCGCTATCGTGAAAGAAGTACCGGGTGGTTGCATGTGCTGTGTAGCAGGCTTACCGATGTCCGTTGGCATTAATGCTCTCTTGGCACAAAAGCCTGATCGTCTGCTGCTCGAGCCGACCGGTCTTGGCCACCCGAAGGAAGTGATCGCCAAGCTCACTTCTGAGAGCTACCGTAACTATATCGACCTGAAGGCAACCATTACTGTTGTCGATCCGCGTCATTTTTCCGATACCCAGTATACCGACAACCAAAACTTCCAGGATCAACTCGCGCTGGCAGATGTTGTTGTCGCTAACAAAATAGACCAGTGCGCTAACGAAGATCTGGCTGCTTTTGAGGCATTTACTGCCAAATTCGATCCTGCAAAAGCCGCCATTGGCAAAGTTGAACAAGGTCAGCTTGACCTCGAATGGCTGGCTATCGAGCGAACTGAGCGTCAGGCACAGCACAGCCATCATCACCACAGTCACGGCGAAGCCGCGCCATTGGAAGAATTTGAATTGGCTCCCGGCGAAACCTTTGCCCGTCGCGAAAACAGCGGCCAGGGCTATCGCAGCTGCGGCTGGTTCTTCGCCGCCGATCAAGTTTTCGACTTTTCTAAACTCTTTACCCTGCTTTCCAATGTCAACGCCCAGCGTGTCAAAGCCGTGGTTAATACAGAGCGTGGCTGCTTTGCCTTCAACGTGGTCAACCAGGTCGTCTCAGTCAACGAGCTATCGCTGAACGGCTTCGAGTCACGGATAGAATTTATCGACAAAGAAGCACTACCGTGGGATGAGCTAGAGGAGATCCTGTGCTCTTTGGTCACGGCTCAATCATGATTTGCGACTCAAGATTTTGAATTTCATGCTAATAATGAGTATGGATAGCATTAGAATTGCAGTCGAACAGAATTAATTTGTCCATTGAAAGGCCCTGTTTGGCAATGGACCTAATCACAAGCAAGGAGCAAATATGCTAAACCCTGCTACTGCGAAAGCAGTCATTGATCATGCGCTATTCCTCGGTGCTGACTTTGCTGAACTCTTCGTTGAGCATCACCAGTCCAGTTCCGTCGAGCTTATCTCCGGCGACATTGACAAGGTAAACTCAGGTATCGACTTCGGTATCGGGATTCGCTTGTTCTTCGGTTATAAAGTGCTGTACGGCTACACCAACAGTACTGATGAAGAAGAGCTCAAGCGTGTTACCGGGCTGCTGGCAGCCAAGGACAAGCGAGACCAGATTGCCAATGCGGCAGCCTTGAACCTCAGCCGCTATAGCAACAAACACCAATGCAAACAGCCACTGGCACAAGGGGCCAACCTTGAAGCAAAAATCGCTTTCCTGAGAGACACAGATCAAGCTGCCCGTGGCGAAGACGAAAAGATCTCTCAATTCATCGGTCGCATTCTGCAGCGCGAGCAGCAGATCGAGATCTTTAACTCAACCGGCCTGCATATCGGTGACACACGCCACTATACACGCGTCGCAGCTACAGCTATTGCCCAGAACGGCAGTGAGCAATCTACAGGCTTTGAGGCACCTGGCGCCCTGACAGGCTGGGAATTCAATACCCGCCTTGATGCCCGCGAATTGGGCCAGCACGTTGCCAAGCAGGCCATGGTGAAGCTGTTTGCCGATAACTGCCCATCCGGCGAGATGCCCGTTATCATCGGTAACGGCTTTGGTGGCGTGATATTCCACGAGGCCTGTGGTCACCTGCTTGAAACAACATCGGTTGCCAAGAAAGCCTCGGTATTCCACGACAAGATGGGCGAAATGATCGCCAACCCTGTCGTCAATGCTGTAGATGACGGCACCATGACCAACGAATGGGGCTCTATCAATATTGATGATGAGGGCATGGAGACTCAACGCACTCAGCTTATCAAAGACGGCAAGTTAACCAGCTTTATGGTTGACCACATGGGCTCGCTCAAGACTGGTTATGAACCAACAGGTTCCGGCCGTCGTGAATCATACAAGTTCGCCCCGACATCACGGATGCGCAATACCTTTATCGAGCCCGGTGACAGTTCACTGGACGAGATGATCAGCAGCGTCGAACACGGTATTTTTGCCAAGAAGATGGGCGGCGGCTCGGTTCAGCCGGGCACAGGCGAATTCAACTTCGCCGTGCAGGAAGCCTACCTGATTGAAAATGGCCAAATCACCAAACCGCTGAAATCAGCCACGCTAATCAGCACAGGGCCAAAAGTGCTGAAAGAGATCAGCATGGTGGGCAAGGACTTTGAACTGGCAGCCGGTATGTGTGGCTCTGTCAGCGGTTCGGTGCCGACAACAGTGGGACAACCGGCTCTGAAAGTCGACAATATTCTTGTGGGGGGTGGCAACTAATGGCCGATCAAAACAAACTTCAACAGGCAATTGATCAGGTTCTGGATCGTGCCAAAGCCGCCGGTGCCGAAGCCGACGTTATTGCCAACTGCAGCAATAACTTTTCACTGAAAGCCAACGCCGGTGAGCTTGATGAGTACAAAGTAACGTCAGGCCAGGTTATTGGCGTTCGTGTCGTCAAAGATCAACGTATTGCGACCTGCTATTCAGAATCACTAGAGCCAGCCAGCCTGGATACCATGGTGGAACATGCGCTGCAAAACGCCCTGTATACCAAGCAGGACGAACACCAGACGATCAGCTGTATCAACAGCCAGTTAACCACTGACGTTGCCGAAATCTATCAACAGGACGAAGCAACTGTTGATGACAAAATAGCCCTTGCCCTGTCATTAGAGAGCGGCGTTGTTTCCAAGCCTAACGCCAAAGCCGCTCCTTACAACGGCTTCGGCGAGTCAGACAGCCAGGTCATTATTGCGAACACACGGGGAACCTTGTGTCAGCATCAGGAGCGTTCGACCTACTGTTACGCCTATACTCTTTACGAGCATGAAGACAAGCAGTCAATGCACGGTGGCATGTCATCGGGCCGACGCTTCGACGAGCTTGATCCTAACTACTGTATTAACCACGGCTATGAAACTGCCAAGGCGTTGCTAGATGGTTCACCGGTT
>NZ_JAKRFQ010000300.1 GCF_022347985.1 Photobacterium sp. OFAV2-7 | reverse complement strand
ATTACGAGTCTGCTGCGTATTCGACACAGTGATGCAGGCGAGGTACCTCAGTCGCAAGACAATGGGTTGCTCGTTGCTGGCAATGAGTTGCCTGCTGGCTTGGTGGCTTCCATGCTGTTCGAGAAGGGAGCTTCTTCATGGCAAGCGACCTTAACCTATTCCTCCGCTCACTTTTCAGCAGAGCAAGCCTCCTATTTGCTGAAAGACTGGGTGAATGTGTTAACGGGTATTATCCAGCGCCGATGGCAGAGTGTAAGTGATCTGTGTGTGGGTGAGTGGCAGGAAGCCCGGCCCGCTCTCCGGCAGGACACAAAAAAAGACAGAGTGGGTGAGTTGCCGTCAGAATCAGGCATTCTCACTGTAACTCTGTTTGCTGCTCTGCAACAGGCGGCGAGAGAGGAACTTACGGCGATCGAATGGCTGCACAGTGATGCTGGCGGTTGCCAGATCAAGGTCGGATATGCGGCGTTGTTGCACCGGGTCGCAGAGATCCAAGACCTGCTGGATCAACATCATGTGGTTTGCGGTGACAGAATCGGGCTTCATGTCTATCGGCAGCCGGACATGATTGCCGCAATGCTGGCCTGCTTGTTCTCGGGGGTAACATTTGTACCGCTGGAGCCGTCTTTTCCTGCTGAGCGACTGGCAACCATCGAGCAAGAGGCGGCGCTAAAAGTTATTGTGCAAGATGCGTCGCTGGCGGCTGAGGTTTCTGCCGTACCTTATTCGTGTGACGCTATTTTGCTGGCAGATCCTGAAGCCACATGGAAGCAGCCAAACAGTGACCGGGTACCTCATCTGGCAAATGAGCTTTGTGCGGACACACCGGCCTATATGATGTTCACTTCGGGATCGACGGGAAAGCCCAAAGGTGTGGTGATTGATCATCGTGCACTGGCGACATTTCTACAGGCCAGTACCGAGCGGCTTGAATTGGATAGTTCCACCCGATGGTTGCAGATCACCACGATGGCATTTGATATTGCATTGCTGGAAATCTTTGCTCCCTTATGGGTTGGCGGATGTGCCGTATTAACGACTAGTGAAGAGTATCGTGATCCCCATGCTGTCTGCCGCTACCTGACGGCGGAACATGCCATCACGGTACTGCAGGCAACACCGGCGTTTTGGCGAATGCTGCTAAATACAGGCTGGCAGGGTAATTCGCAGCTGGTGGCCCTGTGTGGCGGAGAGGCGCTCGATATGCCGTTGGCGCGTCGACTGGTGGCGCATACAGAGCGGGTGTGGAACTGCTATGGTCCGACAGAAGCGACTGTGTGGTCGCTGATGGCGGAAGTGACAGCCGATGCAGTGCAGCAGGCAACAGTGGTGCTTCAGCATAGTCTGGCGGGCTATACTCATCAGGCGGTTGATGCCGACTCGCAACCGGTGTCAGTCAATATGGTCGGTGAGCTGTGTATTCAGGGGCATGCCTTAAGTCAGGGTTACTGGCAGCGTGAAGAGCTAACAAACCGACAGTTTGTGACATTGTCGCCCGATTCAGTTCGCAGTTACCGAACAGGCGATAAGGTGCGTCGGCTAGGGCCAGATTGTTACCAGTATTTGGGGCGCTTTGATGATCAGATCAAACTGCGCGGATTTCGGATAGAGCTTGGTGAGATTGAAGCTCAGATGAAGTGTCTGAACTGGGTGAAAGACGCGGCGGTCAAACTGGTTGGTGAAGGGGATGACGCACAGTTGGTTGCGTTTCTGGAGGTAGATTCGGCACAGAGTTTGCCGTCCAAATTGGCGATTCGCAAAGCGTTGATGAAAACCCTGCCTAACTATATGGTACCAAGCCGTTTTGTCACTGTAGATGTGTTGCCGAAAACGGGTAGCGGCAAGGTGGATCGTAAGCAGCTTTATGCCTAGGTAGCTTCCCAGGCAATGTAGGCTTTGACATCTTAAATTAAACAAAAAGCCGATTGTTTCGTTGGGTTAAACGGAACAATCGGCTTTCTTTATGGGGAACTCTTACGGTGCGGCTATTTCTGTGCGGAAGCTTGAGAAAGCGGTTCGGCATCGGGTTTGTTGACCAACTCGACGATGTCCTGCATGACCTGGAGGGCGGCAAGCGGGCCACCTACCGAAGTCCATAGCGAACCGTCAACCGCATCATAGCGTTTGGCCTGGATGGCACTTAATTGTTTGAAAGCGGGTGTGGATTCAGCCTGCTTCATAGCATCAACGGCTTCTCCGGTCGTACTGAGCGTACCAATTACCATCCAGTTTCCGTCCAATACCCCTAAGGCTTCCAGGCTGAGCGACAGAGAGTGTGTATGTCCAGGATCCTGCTGGTAGGACGGACGTGTCATGCCAATATCGGCAATGATCTGACTGGCAAAAGAGTCCTTAAACATGTATGCCGGCCCCTTGGGGTTCCAGCGAACAACGCTGATGGTCTGCCCGATTTTATTGCTAATTTGCGCTTTAGATTGTTGTACGACTTGCTGGTACTTGGCCATGAAGTCAGTGGCCTGTTGCTGACGGTTGAGGATTTTTGCAGTGCGGTCAAAGGTTGCTTTCCATGGTTCGCCGCGTTTGAAGGTGACAACTGTCGGTGCGATTTCATTCAGTAAGGCCAACACTTCCGGGCGGTTCGGTGTCGTCAGGATCAGATCAGGTTCGAGCTCCAGAATGGTCTCCATATTGGGACGGTTGAGATCACCGACAATTTGAATATCTTGCTCTATTGCGGGTTGCAGGTAGCGAGGAAGCGTTTGCTGACCGCGACCGTTAACGGTGCCAACAGGCGTGATCCCGAGAGCCAGGGCAGAATCGAGGTCGATTTCACTTAAAGTGATCACCCGCTTGGGTGTTGTTGGTATTTCGATAGCCGTACCGTAGACATCCTGTACGGTTCGAGTGGCGCTGTCATCGCCTCCGCTGTGGGCGGTAAAAGAGGCTGCAAGACACAGCGCGGAAAGTGCGATCTTACGGAGAAACATCATCATCCCTTATCTATACGTCATCATGGATACACAGAGTCCCTAACTAGGTACATTGAGTTTATTAATCTCAATAAATACAGAGTAGTAGGAGCGGCTATGCACGCTCAACAGGCATAAATAATACCCAATAAGGCGATTGATAACTATTTTTATTTAGATCTATCTATGGGGTTTCGGCATTGTTATCATGTGCGCGGACGAGGTTAATGCATACATCAACTGTATGAAAAGATTAAAAGGGAGTTAGCGTGATAACAAAGTCACACCTCATAGGACTGTCAGCCTGCGTGGGGGCGGTTTGTTTATTGGTTTTGCTGTCGCTGTCTGTCGGTGCTGGCGTATATGGTTTTAGTGATGCCTTCGGTTACTTGACCGGTTCGCCATTACTGAGTGCCGATGCACAATTGGCTATGGTCATGGACACGCTGCGGATCCCCCGTACCCTGTGTGCCGTGATTGTTGGTGTCAGCATGGCGCTGGCTGCATCGCTATTACAAAGCGCAACCCGAAATCCGTTGGCAGAGCCGGGCCTGCTCGGGGTCAATGCCGGGGCGGTATTGGGGTTGGTTATCGGACTCAGCTATTTTGAGGTCGAGTCGACACAAGGCTACCTGGTTTGGTCAGGACTGGGGGCCCTGATGGGAAATACTGTGGTGTTGCTTATTGGCCATCTCGTCGGTAAATCTCACCCACTTAAACTGATCCTTGTCGGCGTAGCATTGACGGCGACGTTTGGGGGCTTGTCGAACTATATCTTGCTATCAAACCAGGTGGTGCTGGATCAGTTTCGCTTTTGGAATTTAGGCTCGCTGGCTGCAGCGGATATGGATGCCATGCTGATGATCCTCCCGTTCCTCGGGACGGCGGTGGTATTAACGTTTGCACTGACTCGACAATTGACCCTGATGCAATTGGGTGAGCATCAAGCCAAATCTTTGGGTATCAATACCGATGTTGTTCGTGTAGGTGTGATGACGGCTTCGACCCTGTTTACTGCCTGTGCGATTTCAGTCGCAGGTCCTATCGGTTTTGTCGGGTTCCTGGCTGCGTATTGCGCCCGTATGGCTGAGCCTGTTGTGTTATCCCTTCAAGTTGTGTTTTCCGCACTTTTCGGTGTGATTTTTCTATTTATCGCCGACATTCTAGCCCGTTGGCTAATTCAGCCGTTTGAAATGCCCAACGGCGTGATCCTGGCTCTGATTGGTGCGCCTGTATTGATTGCTGTGGTTCACCGCGGCGGTTTTCGATCCTTGCTGGCGGTGAAGTAGGAGTTGCTGCATGTCATATAATCAATCGTTTTCGGGCGAGGTTGCCTCTGCTCCTGTTTCGTCCCCGTCATCAACTCCTGTGCCATCGGCTGCCCAGCTATCAACACCGACAGGGAAATGGCGTTTGCATTACCGTCAGTACAGCCTGTTGGTAGAAAAGCGTTCTCTTGTCATGGGAGCGTTGTTATTGGCGCTACTGCTGGTTGGGATTCTGGTTTCTGTCAGCGTGGGATCCGCCAAGCTGACGCCTTGGTCTGCACTGCAGGCGTTTTTCGGTGAGGCCTCTCGAATTGTCAATATCATGGTATTCAAGATCCGATTGCCGCGGGTCATGGCTGTGGTAGTGGCCGGCGCTGCACTGGGGCTGTCAGGGTGCTTAATCCAGACGCTGGTGAGAAACCGGCTGGCGACGCCGGATATGATCGGGGTAAACGAAGGGGCGACACTCGCCATAACCTTTTTCACACTGTACATAACGCTAGGCACATGGCCATGGTGGGCAGCTCCTATTGGCGCCGTTATGGCGGCGGTACTGCTCTATTTATTGTGTAAAAACCCCGGTGAGCAGGGATACCTGTTCGTGGTGATCGGTATTGGCGTGTCGGAGCTGATGCGCGCCGTCGGCGAGTTTTTGATGTCGACCGAATCCATTGTCCATGTCAGCAGTGTCTATATGTGGACCATGGGTAACTTTGTCGGCCAGGGTTACGAGACCAGCGTGCCTGTCGCTGTATTGTTGCTCTTGTTATGCCCGTTCGTTGTCTATCTTTCCCGCCAGCTGAACGTATTGCGACTGGGCGTTAGTTCGGCGCAAAGTTTGGGGGTTAATGTCAATCGGGTGCAACTGAGTATCCTGATGCTGGCTATTTTGATTGCCGCGCTGGGGACTGCTATTGGCGGGCCGATTGTGTTCATCGCGATGGCTGGGCCTATTCTGGTATCGTATTGTGTCAAAAACCGGATTGTACCTTTGTGGAATGCGGCGCTGCTGGGAGCGCTGCTCCTGCTGTTCAGCGATACCCTGGTTCGGGTATTGGCCGACCCCCATGAGGTAGCAACGGGGATTATGACCCGTATTCTTGGCGGTATCATGCTGCTTGTTTTCTTATTACGCGACAAAGGAAGTGCGGACTAATGACTTTACTGACAATGAATAACATCTCTTTTTCTTACGAGAACAAGTCCGTGTTCCATGATGTTTCGGTACAACTGGCACCGGGCAAGCTGGTGGGTATTGTTG
>NZ_JAKRFQ010000299.1 GCF_022347985.1 Photobacterium sp. OFAV2-7 | reverse complement strand
CGACAACTTTGATCATAGCAGGGCTTACATCAACACCGATACCATCGCCTTCGATGTATGGAATTACCGGGTTGTTAGGAACGACCAGTTTACCTTCTGCGTCAAGAGTAATCTTCTGACCTTCAACTGGTACAACTACTTTACTATCCATTTAAATCTCCTAGCGTCCATTTGTTATCTTTTTGTAAGATGCGGGCAAATCATACTTGAAATTTTATCGATACGCCACTCGGGTTGTTTTTAGCGTATAATAGGCGGGTCAATTTAGTCACCCCCAGCACAGCACGCTATTTATGAAGCCAAACACCTCGTCACGTCAACCGACACGTTCCAATAATGAGCGTAGAGCATCAAGAAAATATAATAAAGCCAAACGCCCTCGCGGCCCGCAAAAGATCATATTATTTAACAAACCTTATAACGTTTTGACCCAGTTTAGTGGCGAACCAGGAGATAAAACGCTGTCTGATTACGTCCCGGTGAAAGACGTTTACCCGGCAGGGAGACTCGATAAAGACAGCGAGGGTTTATTGGTACTGACCAATGATGGCGTACTCCAGGCTCGCCTCACGCAGCCAAAATCCAAGCAACCCAAAATATACTGGGTACAGGTCGAAGGCGATCCAAGCGAAGAACAGCTAGATCAGCTCCGAAAAGGCATTACGCTAAAAGACGGCCCGACCTTGCCGGCTCAGGTGGAACGTATTGAGCACCCCGACATCTGGGACCGCAATCCACCAATCCGTGAGCGGAAAAATATTCCGACCACCTGGCTGGCTATCACCTTAAAAGAGGGGCGGAATCGTCAGGTACGCCGAATGACGGCACATATCGGTTTTCCAACCCTGCGACTCATCCGCCACAAAATGGCCAGCTGGACTGTCGAAGGCCTCGCGCCGGGCGAGTGGCGAGAGGTCAAGCTTTCGCAATCTGCCTAACCATTGCTTTGCCGGCAGTCAGAACCCCGACTGCAGGGAAGCACTTCTCAGAGCTTCCCTGCAACCCGCAAAAAAACCACACCGAAAAAGCTACACATTCCCCCCCGGTTCATCTATGATACGCACCACAAGGCAAACGTTTGCGTCAGCACCTCAAGTCAAAGGACAAACTGCTGATAGCTGCACAATTTTGCATTGATATTGTCGTTTATAACGTTCTTTTTGAATCCATTTCCGGATATCTGGTCGGTAATTTGAAAAGACGATAAAATTATTAAAGTGTGATTCTGCTCTCGCTCTGTTTCGCGAATAAGGTTTCTGTTAGAATTACGCCCTTAACACTATTAACGACTGAAGAGAAATATGTCAGATAACAGCCAGAAAAAAGTCATTGTCGGTATGTCCGGCGGCGTTGATTCCTCTGTATCAGCTTACTTGCTACTTCAACAGGGCTACCAAGTTGAAGGCCTGTTCATGAAGAACTGGGAAGAAGATGATAACGAAGAATACTGCTCTGCCGCAGAAGATCTCGCTGATGCACAAGCTGTATGTGACAAACTGGGTATCCACCTGCATACCATCAACTTTGCAGCTGAATACTGGGACAACGTGTTTGAATACTTCCTTGCGGAGTACAAAGCAGGCCGTACCCCGAACCCGGATATTCTTTGCAACAAAGAAATTAAATTCAAAGCGTTTCTGGAATTTGCCGATGAGGTTCTGGAAGCGGACTACATTGCTATGGGTCATTACACCCGCCGCAGCTTTCCTTCTGTCGAGGGCGAGAAGCCTCAGATGCTGCGCGGCGTAGATAACAATAAAGATCAGAGTTATTTCCTGTATACCCTTAGCCATGAGCAAATCGCGCGCAGCTTGTTCCCGGTTGGCGAACTGGAGAAACCAGAAGTACGACGTATTGCTGAAGAACAGGGACTGGTAACTGCGAAGAAGAAAGATTCGACAGGTATTTGTTTTATCGGTGAGCGTAAATTTACCGAATTTCTTGGCAAATACCTGCCAGCACAGCCAGGCAATATCGAAACAGCTGAAGACGGCAAAGTGATCGGCGAACACCAGGGCCTGATGTACCACACCCTGGGCCAGCGTAAAGGCCTGCACATTGGTGGCCAGAAAGGTGGCGGCGGCAACGAAGAAGCGTGGTACGTTGTTGATAAAGATGTCAAACGCAACGTGCTTATCGTCGGTCAGGGTAAAGATCACCCTCGCCTGAAGTCAAACGGGCTAATTGCATCCCAACTGCACTGGGTAGATCGTCAGCCAATTCGTGAGCCGCTCACATGTACGGTAAAAACTCGTTACCGTCAGCAAGATATTCCTTGTACCATCATCCCTATCGATGATGAGAACATCAAAGTAATATTTGATGAACCTCAAATTGCCGTTACGCCGGGCCAGTCAGCTGTATTCTACAGCGGCGATGTCTGCCTGGGTGGCGGTATTATTGAGCAGCGAATCTAAGGGAGTTGCGCACGTGGCACAAACTTTATATGACCGTACCATCGCGTTTGCCGGCATTTGCCAGGCAGTGAAACTTGTTCAGCAGGTTGCCCGTGACGGCACTTGTGATCGCGATGCACTGGAAGCCTGTTTAAACAGTATTGTGGTAACAGATCCTTCCAACACGATTGAAATCTACGGCTGCGAGGCCAATCTGCGTATGGGTCTTGAGACGCTGTCTGCCGAGATTGACAGCACACCGTCTGGAAACGAGATCACCCGCTACCTGGTCAGTGTGATGGCACTGGAGCGTAAGCTATCGAGCCGCCGTGACAGTATGGCGCAGCTGGGCGACCGTATTGATACCGCCAAACGTCAGATTGATCATTTCGAATTGCTTGATGATCAAATGGTGAGCAACCTAGCCAACATTTACCTGGACATCATCAGCCCACTCGGGCCACGGATTCAGGTAACAGGTACCCCGGCTCACCTGCAGCAGCAGAACGTACAGCATAAGGTTCGTGCCTTGTTGCTTGCGGCAGTGCGCGGAGCCGTGCTCTGGCGTCAGGTCGGCGGTAAACGTCGCCACCTGATTTTTGGTCGTAAGCAGATGGTCGAGCAGGCAAAAATCTTACTTGCCCGCAGCTAATTTGATACCAGGTATTTACCGGGTCGACCGGTAAGTATCTTGAATAATAACGGCTTAGCCACTGTGAGTGCTCGACCTGCAGCGCCACAGCAGGCTAGCGGTTACAGCAACACATTGTTTAACCCCCTAATAAATCAGGAGAGAGCAACATGGAACTGTCAGCATTGACTGCTGTTTCCCCGGTAGACGGCCGCTACGGAAGTAAAACTAGTGCACTGCGCAGCATTTTCAGTGAATATGGTCTGCTAAAGTACCGCACAATCGTTGAAATCCGTTGGTTACAAAAACTGGCTGCTACTGACGCTATCGTGGAAGTTCCTGCATTCAGTGACGAAGCAAACGCGTTCCTAGACCGTATTGCTGCTGAGTTTAGTGAAGAAGATGCGCAACGAATCAAAACGATTGAGCGCACAACTAACCACGATGTAAAAGCTGTTGAATACTTCCTGAAAGAAAAAGTAGCTGAAGTACCAGAATTGCATGCTGTGAATGAGTTCATTCACTTTGCCTGTACATCTGAAGATATCAACAACACGTCTCACGCCCTGATGCTGCATGAAGCACGTGAGACTGTCATTCTTCCTGAGATCCGTAACGTAATTGATGCAATCAAAGGTCTTGCCAACGAATACCGTGAAGTACCTCTACTGTCTCGTACCCACGGCCAGCCAGCATCCCCGTCAACCATGGGTAAAGAAATGGCGAACGTGGCATACCGTATGGAGCGTCAGTACAAGCAAATCGAAAGCGTTGAAATTCTGGCGAAAATCAATGGTGCTGTAGGTAACTACAACGCCCACCTTTCCGCTTACCCTGACGTTGACTGGCATCAGTTCAGCGAAGAGTTCATCACTGAATCTCTTGGCGTAACATGGAATCCGTATACAACACAAATCGAGCCGCACGACTACATCGCCGAGTTGTTTGATGCGATTGCACGATTCAACACTATCCTTCTGGACTTCGACCGTGATGTCTGGGGCTACATTGCTCTGGGTCACTTCAAGCAGAAGACGATTGCAGGTGAAATCGGCTCGTCGACCATGCCGCACAAAGTTAACCCAATCGACTTCGAAAACTCCGAAGGTAACCTGGGCCTGGCGAACGCTATCTTCACTCACCTGGCACAGAAACTACCGGTTTCTCGCTGGCAGCGTGACCTGACTGACTCGACAGTGCTTCGTAACCTTGGCGTGGGTTGTGGCTACGCGATTATTGCTTATACTTCGACCCTAAAAGGCATTAGCAAGCTAGAAGTCAACCAAGCGGCGCTTGAAGCTGAACTAGACAAAAACTGGGAAGTACTGGCAGAGCCTGTACAGACTGTGATGCGTCGTTACGGCATCGAGAAGCCATACGAGAAGCTAAAAGAGCTAACTCGCGGTAAGCGTGTAGACGGCGAAGGCATGCGTAACTTCATTGACGGCCTGGAACTTCCTGAGCACGAGAAAGCTCGCCTGAAAGAAATGACACCTGCTAACTACATCGGCGATGCAGTCAAGCTAACTGACAAGCTTTAATCGCTTTCTCAATCAATTTTAAGGGCCAGCTTTATGCTGGCCTTTTTAGTTTTTCAACCTAGCCCCACTCTTCTTCTCGCACTAAAAAATATAATTCTTTTAATTTCAAACAAATAGATTAAAGTTGTATTTTTAATACAACTTTAAGCTTGACCAAAATCATACCGAGGAATAACATGCATCTAAAATACATGTTAAGCATTTTATAGGTAAGTTGTATGTCTATTCACGTTAAGAACAATATTCACTGGGTTGGTCAGCGCGACTGGGAAATTCGTGATTTTCACGGCACAGAATACAAAACACTGAAAGGTACCAGCTACAACAGCTACCTGATCCGTGAAGGCAAAAACGTGCTAATTGACACCGTCGACCATAAATTCAGCTACGATTTCGTACAAAAGCTGGAGCAGGAAATCGACCTTAATGATATCGATCTGATTGTTATTAACCATGCAGAAGAAGATCACGCAGGTGCACTTTCTCTGCTAATGTCGAAGATCCCAAATACACCTATTTACTGTACAGAAAATGCCGTTGATTCTATTACCGGTCATCATCACCATCCAGAGTGGAACTTCAACACCGTGAAAACAGGTGACAGCATTGATATCGGTAACGGCAAGTCACTGGTATTTATCGAAACACCGATGCTTCACTGGCCAGACAGCATGATGACTTACATGACTGAAGACGCAGTACTCTTCAGTAACGACGCCTTCGGTCAGCACTACTGCGATGAGCGCCTGTTCAACGACGAAGTCGAGTACAACGAACTGATGGAGCAGTGCCTACGCTACTACTCCAACATCCTGACACCGTTTAGCCCACTGGTAACCGCTAAGATCCATGAAGTGCTAGGCTTCAACTTGCCGGTCGATATGGTCGCAACCTCCCAC
>NZ_JAKRFQ010000298.1 GCF_022347985.1 Photobacterium sp. OFAV2-7 | reverse complement strand
TATTCTTTAAGAGCACAAATACTAAAAACTTTGTCCTTCGGGTGCAAGAAAAGAGGGAGGCAAAGCCTCCCTCTTTTGAACCTGTACCACTTTTAGCCAAAGAATGCTTGCATCGCGTAGAAGAAGATGACAGCAAGCAATGCCCCGGCAGGAAGGGTTACAACCCATGAGGCCACAATGTTACGAACCACACCCAGGTTTAGGGCGGCAATACCACGTGCAAAGGCAACGCCGATCACACCACCAACCAAAGTTTGAGTTGTTGAAATAGGCAGGCCTGTACCCGATGCCAACACAACCGTTGATGCGGTTGCGAGCTGAGCGGCAAAGCCACGGCTAGGTGTCAGTTCCGTAATACCGGTACCAACTGTCGCCATTACTTTGTGGCCCATCGTTGCCAGACCAATGACGATACCGACACCGCCCAGAGGTAGGATCCACCATGCGATCGTACTTTTCGCAGCAAGTTCACCCATATGCTCAACCGTAGAAACCACAGCAGATAGTGGGCCAATTGCATTAGCAACGTCATTAGAGCCGTGGGCAAATGCCATAGCACAGGCGGTAACCACCATTAGCAGGCTAAATACGCGTTCAACACCGGCATAGCCATTGCTATCAACAGAGCTACCATCATCAGTGTATTTCTTGCCGATGTAGATGTAGCCGAAAATCATAACAATAGTAGAAACAGCTAGTGCGGCCATCCATGCTTCACCACCCGTAAGGTGCAAGCCGACGTGTTTCAGACCTTTCTTGATTGTTACCAACGCAATGACCATCGCTGTGATAAACATATAAACAGGTACGAAACGCTTGGCATTTACCAGCGGGTTATCAGTATCAAAGATTAAACGTTGGGCACTGATAAAGATCACATAGGCAAAGAAGCCAGAGATCAGAGGGGTGATAAGCCAGCTACCGACGATACCTTGCACCGAAGACCAGGAAACAGATTCGGTTCCTGCTGACACACAGGCAAAACCGATAATAGCACCGATAATTGAGTGTGTTGTAGATACAGGCCAGCCCATATAAGATGCGAGCAGAAGCCATGTACCTGCAGCAAGAAGTGCAGACATCATGCCGTAAACCAGTACCTCTGGTTGATCGGCAAAAAATGACATATCGACAACACCTTTACGGATGGTGTCTGTTACCTCACCACCTGCAAGGTATGCACCGGCAAACTCAAAAATCATCGCGATGATAATTGCTTGTTTTACCGTTAGCGCTTTTGACCCTACTGAAGTTCCCATGGCGTTGGCAACATCATTTGCACCAATACCAATCGCCATCAAAAGACCAAAGATAGCCGCCACCATGATAATCATGGTGCCGTAATTAGCCAGGATTTCCATTGTAAAACCTTGTTTTTGTTACATTCTCTCGCTTAAGAACGCGATAGCATGATTTCTAGTCGCGAGCCGACACGTTGTGCCTGGTCGGCGATGCCGCCAACCCACTCGAGAATTTTGTACAGGAACATCACATCCACCGGACTGTGTTGGTCTTCGATGGACATTAGTTGTTGACGTAATTGGATCTGCAAGGTGTCGGTATCATCTTCAATGACATCTAGCTGATTAATCATTTCAGCAACTAGCGTTACCTCTCTGCCCTTGAAACCTGTCTCCAGCAATTCATCCAGCTCGTTAATTACACGGCTGGCTTGGTTGGCTGCATCGAGGCAACGTTGAACATAGGCAACGAAATCCGGGTACATTTCGGCAGGAATTTGCAGCTGACGACCCAAGACACGACCAGCGATATCTTTGGACAGGTTGGCAAGCTTATCCTGTTGTGTAAGGAGGCCCAGCATGTCGGTACGATCGACAGGCATGAAAAGCCCACGAGGAAGTTTCAGGCGGATCTCACGCTTCAACACATCCGCATCTTTCTCAAGCTGCGAGATCTGTTCACGTAAGTTCGACGCTTTTTCCCAATCTCCGGCATGACATGCCTCGAAAAAAGGAACAAGCAATTCGCAACATTCATTTACACGAGTAACATGACGTTGCAGCGGTTTGATTGGGGATTTAGCAAAGAGCCCCATAATTGTATTTACTGGCATAGCCGATCAACCTAAAGAGCGCCTAAAGAGGCTAATTCTTGAGCGATGGTCACAGAGGCGCGCATGTTAACGTATAAGTTAGTATAGGGGAACCACTTTTGATCAAGGTTTTGTCGATATTTCATGCTTGCCCCGGAAGGCAATTGCAAATATCCTTGGTTTGCCACTGTTTATAGGTATAACTATGGAAACCGAGATAGAACTGAAGTTTTTCGTCTCACCAGAATTTTCGAGTCAATTATTACGCAAAATATCTGAAGCGAAAATACTGCAGCAAAGTAGTCGGATGTTAGGCAATGTCTACTTCGACACCCCAGACCAAATTCTTCGCCAGCACGATATCGGACTGCGGGTCCGTCGTTTTGATGATGTATTTGTTCAAACCTTGAAAACAGCAGGACGGGTGGTCGCGGGATTGCACCAGCGTCCGGAGTATAATGCTGAAATCAACGGTACCGATCCTGATCTCTCCCTGCATCCTGTCGATGCCTGGCCGGAGAGCATCAATGTTGCTGATGTCCAGCAGCAGCTAGCCCCGCTATTCTCTACCGACTTCGAGCGTCAGCAATGGCTGGTTGCAATGCCTGACGGCAGTCAGGTAGAACTGGCTTTTGACCAGGGGGAAGTGAGTGCCAAAGGGCAGACCACGCCGATTTGCGAAGTTGAACTGGAGCTAAAATCCGGTCAGACGGATGCATTGTTTACCCTGGCCCGTGAATTATGTGCCGAAGGCGGTATGCGCCTTGGCAACCTGAGCAAGGCCGCCCGAGGCTATCGCCTGGCGGCTGACTATCAGGGTGACCAGGTTAAAGCACTGTCGTTTGTTCCCGTGCAACAAGACCAAAGTGTTGAGTCGGTATTTGTCAATATCCTGGAGCATGCGCTCGGACACTGGCACTACCACGAACAAATCTTTGCTGAACGCCAGGAATTGCCTGCTCTTTATCAGATCCATCAGGCGTTGACCCTGATCCGTCAGGCACTGGTGATCTTCGGTGGAATGATCCCGCGCCGAGCAAGTGCCTTGGTACGCCAGGAACTGCAGTGGCTGGAAGGCGAACTTGACTGGTTGGGCGAGTTTGCCAGTATCGAACAGCTGCTGGCCGATAAAGGTCATGTGCTGAAGAAGCTCAATGCGCGCAAGGAACTGATGAAACAGCTCCAGGCAAGGCAGCAGGCGTTGCCTGAAGTCGAAGAAATGATGCAACTGCTTGAGTCATCGCGTTACTGTGGCCTGCTGCTTGATCTTAGTCGCTGGATATTAAGCCGCGGTTGGCAGCCATTCCTGGATGACAAGTCGCGTGATCGCCTGGCCGGTGATATCAAGCCGTTTGCCGATAATGTGCTGAACCGCTCGTGGGAAGAGCTGGCTGATGTGTTTCCGGCTGAACGCCAGCTGAACCGTATTGACTATCTCGATCAACAGCCGCGCCTGAACCGTAATCTGTTGAGTGGGCTGTGTTTCGCTGAGTTGTATGATGAAGAGAAGCGCGCCGGTTTCAGAATGCCGTGGCTCGATTTGCTACGCGGCATGGAAGATCTTCAGCAGTTAGAGCCGGTAAGGTTGTTGCTGGATCAGCAGGATGATGAAGATCGCAGTCAAATTGAAAAATGGCTTTCCCGTAAGGAAGAGTCACTGCTTCATGCCATGGATCAGACCCGTCAGATAGGGATCGAGCTGGCGCCATACTGGCCGTAAACCTGATTGGCTACTGATGTTCAAACGCCTCGCAATAGCGGGGCGTTGTTATATGGTACGTCTTTCGCGCTGATCGCTTTTGGTATCGAGCCGCTGTTCCAGGTCATTGATACGTTTTAACAGCAGTTGCTGGCTGGCCAGCATTTGCTGCCATTCCTCTTCGTGCCGGGCGGCATCTTTTTGTTGTTGTTTTTCAGGATCGGAAATCAGTGAACTGACCAGGCCTGCCACCATCCCGAACAAGCCCACCCCGCAGAGAATGATAACGGCTGCCAGAATTTTCCCGAGTGTGGTTACCGGGAAGTGATCGCCATAGCCTACTGTCGAGATAGTAACAAATACCCACCAGAGCGCATCACCGGCAGAGTGGATGTTGGACTCGGGAGCATTGCCTTCCAGCATCAGTATCAATGCTGATCCGACGGTGACCAGGACCGTCAGGAGCAGGAAAATGGTGGCGACCGTCGCCTCGCGGCGGTTGCTGCGAATATGGTGGAGAATATGATGGCTGGAGCGGAGCAGCCGGATGACACGGAAAATCTGGACGATGCGGGCAAAGCGAAGTGGTTCGATAACCGGGATGCTGGCAATGAAGTCGGGCCAATGATGTTTGAGATAGTGAATTTTGTGATTGCTGCGAGTGAGATCAGTTAATAACTGACACCAGAACAGCAGGCAGATGAACGAGTCAACGCCCACAAATAGCATGTAAACACTGTCGGTTTGCGGAATAAATATTAAGCTCGTCACAATGGCGAGCGACATGAACGAGAGGACCAGTGCCATCAGGCTCATCGGATTAAGTTCATGTTTGACCGCGTCGATCTTTTTCATCATTTAATTTTCGCAATTGCCTGCCGACCTATAGAATATCAGTTATTGTTTTGAGCATAAAAATAAATCATAGCCAACTGCGGGGTGGGCAGTTTGGCCGAGAATTATTGCTCGAAGTGATGGCAGGCATTGGAGCAATAGCCTCCCCACGGAAAGTCGTCATTATTTCCAAGGCTAGCATAATAATTAAATGGAGATTCCAAATGGCAAAGATGGTTTTTAAACCCTGGGAAAAGGGACTGACCAATATTCGGCTGGTGCCGAAGCTGGTGCTGTTAATGGTATTCAGTACCGTTTTGCTGATCGGAAAGCAGTTATGGGATGCAAATACTTTTTATCAGTCGGTAGTTAACATTCAGCAGGACCGCTCTCAGGAGCTGGCGGAAGCGAATGCGGCTATGCTGACAACGTTTTTGGCTCAGGGCGAGGCAGGAAAAGTCCTGGCCGAGCAGGCAATCGCTGCCCAGTCTAGCAGCTGGGATCAGGGAGCCTACCTCTACCTTGTCGAGCGCGACAACGGCAAGCTTCTGGGACATCCCCAGGCGCGATCAATCAATGAACTGACAGCCGTGATGGAAAATGGCAATAGCCTGTCTGGCTTTTTAAATCAGTTCTCAGGGGCGGGTAGCCTGGTGCTGAACAACCAGGAGCGCTTTGAGTATGCCGTCGAGCTGCCACAGTGGAACTGGTTGGTTGTCGCCTCACAGTCGGCGTCCGAGGCCGAAGCCTATTACAATGATTATCTGGTACAGGTTGCCTGGCAGACGGCACTGATGATTGTGTCTTTTGTGGTGATTCTGCTAGGCGGCTCAAGCACAATGCTACGCCAGACCCGTTACCTTGCAGACAACATTCAGCTGCTT
>NZ_JAKRFQ010000297.1 GCF_022347985.1 Photobacterium sp. OFAV2-7 | reverse complement strand
CCCGTGGAGGGGTTCCCGAGTGGCCAAAGGGATCAGACTGTAAATCTGACGGCTCCGCCTTCGATGGTTCGAATCCATCTCCCTCCACCATCATTTATAAGCCAGTTGCGCAAGCAGCTGGCTTTTTTTGTGCTGTTTTTTTTGTTCTTACTAACTCAAAAAAAGACTACCATTTAAGAAGAATCTCTTTTTTGAGACAAAGCCGATCCTGCAAATCACGCTAGAGTAAAACCAAGTGCATATTTGATGCTAACGCAGGGGTATGTTATGGCCCAGTTCCAGAGCAGCAACTCTCAATCAATTGATATTGATTTCAGTAAGTTAAGAGTACTGATCATTGATGATCAGCGTACAGCTGCGGCCATGTTAAAAAGCCTGCTGAACAACCTTGGGCTTCGCAATATCGACATCTCGCTCACTCATCAACATGCTATCGAAAGCTGTAAAAAGCATCATTACGACCTACTGCTAACCGACTACCACCTTGATGCCACCCTCAACGGCTTTGAACTGCTTTGTCTGCTGAGAAAACGCAAATATATCTCAGCTGATTGCGGCATCATCATGATCTCTGGCGATGCTTCTACCGAGGTGATTCTGACCTCGATGGCTGTCGAGCCTGACAGTTTTATGACCAAGCCTGTTACTCTGTCAGGGCTCAAGAAAAAACTGACGGAAGTGCGCACTGCCTGTATCGAGCGCAAACCGATTTACGAGGCGCTGGAAGTACATGGGATCACTAAGGCTATCGAGCTGTGCAAAAAGCAGCTGAGAGAGCAAGGACATAACCATCGAACTGAAGCTTTATTGCTGGATTTGCTGATTGAATCCGGGCAATGGGAAAAAGCCGAACGAATTACCTATATTCTGAAAAAAGAAAACCCCACCCATCAGATTTCCCTGATAGAAGCTCGCCTTCTGCACCATAAGGGCATGCTGAGCGATGCTATTGCGTTACTTGAGCAGCTTATCAAACGCTCTCCGCTTATCATGGATGCCTATGACTGCCTGTCTCATTACCAGGAAGAGAACCAACGCTATTACGAAGCGCTCACAACAGCCGAAACAGCCTTGAGCTTCACCCCGAGCATCAGTCACCGGGCACTGAGAGTTGCACAACTGGCCGCAGACCTGAATAAAGCAGAGAACCTTGTTAGCGCAGGAAAGACACTTGCCTCGCGACTGCCTATTATTGATATCGGCTGGATCATTCGCTTTGCCGAATTTACCGCAATTTTTGAACAGCTTTACTTTGCTCAATCGTCAAATAAAAGCCGCAGGCTTCTTCGGCAGGATCTGAAAGCGATCCACCATCGTGCCCATTCAAGGTTGCTGCCTATTCAGCAACCTTTTCTGGACTGCTTTGGTCATATTACTCTTGCCAGACTCTACCTGGCTCAAGAGAAGCCCCTCAAGGCCAAGCGGCGGCTTATGCTCGGTTTGTCGACCTACTTCGACTCTATAACCAAGCTGCCCTCGGTGATTCTGGCCGATGTACTGCCCGCCTTGATTCACCTTGGCGAAACGAAGCTGATAGGCGAGATAAACCGAGCCCTGAAACTACGCGATCAGTTTGATGGCCATAGCCAAAACCGCCTTGACGCTCTGAGAAGCAATGAAGCACTGATACAATCAATTAGAAATCTCGAAAGCACCCTCGCCCATTGCTATCAGTTATTTGATATTCATCAGGCAGACCAGGCCCTGCTCCTCTACGAGCAAATTCTCATTGATTACCCCTACTGCAGTGAAGCACACATAGGACGGTTGCAGTGTCTGTATCTTCTGAAGCAATTTGACGAGGACAAGATTCGGCAGAGCCTGCAATCAGTTTCTGCCATGCCATTACCGGATGATCTAGCACAATGGCGCGATAATGTGCTGAGTCTGATGAGTGAACCGCAACACCCCCCTCGCCAGATACGGCTTGCACTGGCCTACAGAAAGAGAGTCAGCCATTACCTACCCGCCAGTATCCAAACGCCACTAGCCAGCTAGTCCGGCACGAGAGTACGAAGGAATTACAGTCGATCGCGGCCGTGAGGAGATACTAAGTCCAGCTCAGGCCCTTTCGGCACAATGCCAGTCGGATTGATCATGGTATGACTGAAATAGTAATGGCGCTTGATGTGGTGAAAATCGACCGTTTCTGCCACCTCTGAATATTGATATAGCTCCTTGAGATAACCTTGAATATTCGGGTAATCAGCAATCCGCTTGAGGTTACACTTAAAGTGCCCCACATACACAGCATCAAAACGCACCAAAGTTGTAAACAGACGCCAGTCTGCTTCTGACAATGTATCACCGGCAAGGTAGCGTCTCTCAGCCAGGTGATTTTCAACTTTATCTAGCGCTGCAAACAACTCTTCGAACGCAACATCATAAGCTTCTTGCGTAGTCGCAAATCCACAGCGATACACACCGTTGTTGATGGTTGGGTAGATATATTCATTCCATTTGTCGATGTCAGCACGCAGCGCCTGCGGATAATAATCGTCAGTGTTGCCAGTGATATAGTTGAATGCCGAATTAAACATCCGAATGATTTCAGAAGACTCATTGCTGACAATGGTCTGGGTTTGTTTGTCCCATAAAACAGGAACCGTGACCCGGCCCGTGTAATCCGGCTTGGCTTTGGTATAGAGCTGGTGCATATGCTGAAAACCATAGAGCGGCTCGGGCTCACTGAATACCCAGCCTTGCTCGCCCATATCCGGACTCACCACCGTGACGTCAATATGTGCTTCCAATCCTTTGAGATGACGGAAAATCAAAGTTCGGTGCGCCCAGGGACATGCTAGCGAAACATAAAGATGATAGCGTCCTGATTCGGCCTTGAAGCCTTGCTGGCCTTCCGGCCCCTCGCTGCCATCAGCCGTTAGCCAATGGCGAAAGCCTGCATCTTCACGAACAAACTCACCGTCACTTGATTTGGTGTCATACCAGACATCTTGCCACACACCGTTTACTAACTTACCCATCTCAGCCCCCAGATTTCAATAAATACCTTTCGTTCTGGCTATAGAGTATAAGTGCTTCCTGACTTCAGGTCGGTATCAGGGGGTTGATGATGTTGTTCGAAGTTTCTGAATAGGCCGTTACCGCAAGCTATGCATTGAGACCGGCGACCTGATAATGGCTAACACCAGTATTGCTTGGAAACCGCCTTTGAAGCCATGCATTGCAGTACACCCTGGTATGACAGGTGAAAGTGGAGTGGCTCACCTATTTGATAGCTAGTGTTAGCATCAGTGATATCAAGAATTAACACCTTATCCGTAGCCCCGATAATCATAATGCCATCATCAGCAGGCGTTAGCTGTCGGATATCGACATCTCGCTTCCCGATAGCACACAGGGCTCTTAACCTGAGTCCGCGATCATTGAACTGCAGCTCGTGGGTGGGCTGCTCTGCATGAATAGAGTACATGTAAACAGAAGACTTTTCTTTTATCTCAACGATTTCTGCCTCAAGACTGATTGCGGACTGGGGCATATCAGGGATGAAGGTCGTATTTAAACCGAGCCCCATGATTAAAGCACTCCCCATACGTAGCTGGGTCAGGTTGGGCGAGCTGTTTTTTTCAGGCATTCTGAGTACAACGCCTGCAATGTCGGCCCCCAACAAGCTCTCTGCACTATGGCTGCCAGCCTTGTCAACAGAGCTGATCGAATGGGCCGAATAGTCGGTTGCGTAACCCGTTCCCGCCGCGCCCCCTTCATAGTCTTCATAGCACGCCAACTGGCTGCAGATTCCACCAAACGTCAGGCCCGGTAGCCTCAACACTTGCTCGACCAATATTTCCGTACCGAAACCATTAGCCGGAGTATCAGGCAAACTGTCGAAGTTATGGATAAGAATAACCTCATGAGTCTTGTTGGCCGCGACAGCCGCTCTCGACAATGCTTCAAGTACTACGCCGTTGGTGTGCAGAGAAATATCTGCATACTCAACAACATCCTCAACATCCGACAACAACACTCTTCGTAGCAACATTTTCCGTAAAGGAAGATCGGCGATCTTCATCAGGTTTTGCAGCTGTGTATCGCCAATCGTTTGGATACCGCCTAGTATCATCGCACGTGCGATCGACTCCGTACCTGCTATTAGCTTGGAAATCCCAACAGGAATAACTCCTTTATCGCAGCAAAGACGTCCCAATATCCGGGCATTATCTTCAATTACACGAAGGTCGAACGATAAAGAAGGGTGTTGCATAGGTGGAGCCTCAAAATAACCACATCGAAGATGGGCGTAGTTATATCTATTTAGCTCCAATATAAAATAGCTATTTTATTATATTTACTTGGCTTATTAATAAAGTAAGGAAAAGAGGCCCAACCAAGACATTACTATTATATATATCTTATTAAAAGTTCAACCAGTTTAATATTATTACCACAAACCATTAAGCCAACAATAACACTTGTTAATACTAATGTTAATTAACTGTCGGTATTCACACCATGAGCCTCTTTGATAGCAGAGACCAAAGCTTTCGCTGCACAAGACAAGTCTTGCTGATCATTCATCGTCAAATAAAAATTCGGCTTATATTCCAACTCGGCAGTGATAGGTATTTTTACCATTTTCTGACGTTCTAGCCATATTTGAGCATAATGCTCTGGAAGATAACCAATGAAATATCCCGAGAGAATCATATGTGCTGTTGCTTCCATGTTCGTCGTTTTCGATTTATACGCCTGCTCTTTAATATGATTCAACGGTGTTACTGGGTGAGCCAGGCCACGGTCAACAACAGGGTGTGCTAGGATATCATCGGCAGTCACTGTTCGCCCCAAACTCAGGATTGGATGCGAAGGTGTGCAATATAAGTACTGTTGCTCATTAAAAATATATATATACTTCAGGCCACTTTTGAACACTTCTGGTGATGTAATACCAACGTCAAACTTACTGTCTAACAAGTTTGATTCAATCATTGCCGTATCAAATATATGGGTATTGATATTTACTTTTGAATATTTTTTACAAAACTTGCTGAGCGCAGTCTGAATGTGGCAATGATTATTTGTGGCCAGGTTATCCGTTAAACCTATCTGGATATTTCCACTCGACACATTACGTATATCATTAATTTCTTCTTGAAAATCATTGACATGTTCAAATAACTTCTTGCTGCTTTCATACACCTTCAAGCCATCAGCCGTTAAATTAAACCCTCCTCTTCCACGTTGGCATAGCGTCATTCCCAACCGCGTTTCTAAATCACTCATTTTTTTACTTATGCTAGATTGGTGCATATTTAATTGATATTGAGCTGCAGAAAAACCACCACTATCGGCTATTGCCAAAAACAGCTTTAGCAACCGAATATCGATATCATCTATTGGCTTCATTATTGTTAGGCTTGATAAATAGATGAATAAAAATTATCACAGCTGTAAATATATTAAAAGTAAGATCTTACTTGTCTCAAAACATTTAGTTTCATCTATTTCCCCAATATTAC
>NZ_JAKRFQ010000296.1 GCF_022347985.1 Photobacterium sp. OFAV2-7 | reverse complement strand
GTGATGCCACGCCTTGATATTACACCTCAGGATGAACCTGTGATGCTACATATTACCTGTACTTCACGCCGTAAAGGGTTGGCCGGAGTCATGCAACAAGTGACCGAGGCTTGTGCCAATCAGGTGATTATTCCGGAAGATATTCAATGTTGTGGTTTCGCCGGTGATAAAGGTTTTACGACACCGGAGTTGAACGAGTCGGCGTTGTCTCCACTCAAAGCTCAGGTGCCTGAGAATTGTAAAGAAGGTTACTCGAATAGCCGCACTTGTGAGATCGGGCTATCAGAGCATAGCGGCATTGAGTATCGCTCTATTCTCTATTTGGTCGATAAAGTGAGTCAGGCGCGTACAAGCTAACCTTATATATTTAGCTACTGATAATATTTTTAAATTGAAAGAGCAGGCTGTAGTACAGCTTGCTCTTTTTTATGGTTGAATAAAATGCTTTTATTTTTTTTGAATGAAGATATCTTGCAATAGGCATTTAGGGTTAATTATTAAATTATTAGATCTTTGTCATTTTTTATTATTCATATTTAATCTTAATTTTTCATATTCTTTATATATAAATGAATAGCACCAACAATTGTGGTTGTTATTTTATTTCACCTTTTAATGTTAAATTGGCCTGCGGTATAAGTTATTTTGTAAGTTTACAATATTGTATTTTATAGCCATTGATAACGATTGTGATTACTCGAAGCTAAAAAGCGTAATTTACTTTTGATTATCCACGTAATAGTGACTGTTTGCGAAACTTACTGTGTCATATACCTTTTTAATAATAATGAGTGCTTTTTGTGTTTTTGTTTAAGTGATTGTTTTAATAGATTTAGTTTTGTTTTGGGATGTTGTGTTATCAGGGCGTTATTGGTTGGTTTGTGGGTATTTGGTTAACTAGGTGTTGTCTGTGGAGTGGTAATAATTAAAAAGGTCATTAAAATAATTAACCCACAATAATAATACGCTCAGCCTTCAATAATAAAAATGAATGTGTAGTTTACACATCAAAGTTAGCAAGACCCGAATTACTATACACATGCTGTTTTATATGGCGATAACTGGGTCTGAATACACGGAGTATATTTTAATGACGTCCCTATTTTTATCGGTGATACCAATTGTTATTCTTATTTGGATGATGACAAAGAAGAATGGCGTACCGTCTCATATTGCTTTGCCTATTACGGCAGCAATGGTCGGTGCACTGCAATTGTTTTACTTTGGCACTGATATAACTTTAGTCAATGCCAATATCATTGCTGGTATGTTATCTGCAATCACGCCGATTTCAATTGTTGCTGGTGCTATTCTTTTGAATCGAATGATATACCTGTCAGGTGCTGAGGACGTTATTCGTCGCTGGCTGGAAGGTATTAGCCGTAACCAGGTTGCGCAACTGATGATCATTGGCTGGGCATTTGCTTTTATGATTGAGGGGGCATCCGGCTTTGGTACCCCGGCAGCCATCGCGGCACCTATATTGGTGGGCCTTGGCTTCAACCCGTTGAAAGTCGCCATGCTGGCATTGGTAATGAACTCTGTGCCGGTATCTTTTGGTGCGGTAGGCACACCAACGTGGTTTGGCTTCTCTAACCTGGGCCTCGATGACGTTGCCTTGTTAGAAACGGGCAAGATCACGGCACTCATTCATCTTATTGCTGCTTTTATTATCCCTCCTATGGCATTGTGTTTTATCGTGAGCTGGAATGAAATTCGCCGTAATTATCTGTTTGTTCTTATTAGTACTTTATCTTGTACGGTGCCTTATTTCTTGCTGGCGCAATGGAACTATGAGTTTCCTGCCTTGGTGGGTGGCGCCATCGGCCTGGTGCTGTCTGTGATCACGGCGCGAAGTGGTTTTGGTTTGGTCGCAATTCAACCATCCGAGGATAATAAGGCGTCTGCCCCCGTTGCGGCGCGTGATGTGTTCAAAGCAATGACGCCGACTATTTTGTTGATTGTGATTTTGATTGTTACCCGCATAAAGCAGTTTGGCATTAAGGGGATGTTAACGGACAGTACAGAGATGCTCAGTGTGTCATTTGGTCCGCTGGGTGATTTTAGTATCAGCCAGGCGTTGATATTTAAACTCAGCCACATTTTAGGTACCGATGTGTCTTGGGCGTATAAAACACTGTATGTGCCCGCGCTTATTCCGTTCCTATTGGTGGTTCTGATCTCAATTCCACTGTTTAAGCTACCTGCCGGTGTGGTTAAGCAGATGTTTGCCGAAACTGGAAACCGCATCAAGATGCCATTCATTGCTCTGGTTGGTGCCTTGATTATGGTTAAGCTGATGATGACGGGCGGTGAAAATTCACCGATTATGACAACGGGTCAGGCGTTTTCCGATCTGATGGGAACCAGCTGGCAGTATGTTGCGGCTTATCTTGGGGCGCTTGGGGCTTTCTTCTCGGGATCGGCGACAGTATCTAACCTTACTTTTGGAGCGATTCAGCAGACCATCGCCATCAACGTCGGGCTACCGCAGACAACAATCCTAGCGTTGCAATCGGTAGGAGGCGCTATGGGAAATATGGTGTGCATCAATAATATTATTGCGGTGTCGACTATTCTCGGTATTGCCAATAAAGAAGGTTTTATTATCAAGCGAACGGTTGTACCCATGGTGGTTTACGGTGTGGGTGCTGCGGTAATGAGTACCCTGATTTAGGTACTTGATATCTGAAAGTGTCGATATAAGAAGAGGCAATGTAAGAAAAAACAAGATAAGAAAATAAGAGTGTGGCCAGAGGTGGCCACACTTTTTAGTGCTTAGAACTTATCTTCATGTTGTCGATAGCATTGGTAAAGGTGTTCAATGAATAGCTTTATTTTTGCCGGTTGGTGGCGTGTGTAGGGGTAGATGGCAAAGATTCCGAGACACTTTGCGACCTGGTGCTGTAGCACTTCTACCAGTCTTCCTTCTCGCAGATCATCGGCGACCAACACTTTGGGTACATATACCAGTCCCTGTCCTATTAGCGCCGCACGTCTTAACGCCGAGGCATTGTTGGTACTGAAATTGCCAGCGACTTTGACGGTAAAAGGTGACGATGTCCCTTTGAACAGCCACTCGGTGGCCCCTGTTTCTTGATAGGAATAGGCAAGACAGTTGTGATCTGCCAAATCTTGATAGGTTTTTGGTTCGCTGCGACGCTCGAAGTAAGCAGGAGCTCCACAGATCACCCAGTGGGCATCAGCGAGCCGGCGGGCGATAAAACTTGAATCCGGAAGCACACCGGTGCGGATGGCGAGATCATAGCCTTCCTCGACTATGTCGACAAAACGGTTATCCAGATCCATATGAACCGTTATGTCTGGATACTTCTCGCTGAACTCTGCAATGGCCTGGGGCAAAATTAGTTCGCCGGAAATCGTCGGAACGGTGATACGTATACTGCCGGAAAGGCTTTCACCGAGGCCGCTCATCGCATCTTCAGCATTTTGTACAGATAGGTAGACCTCGCGGGCATGACTGAAGAAGACTTCACCGGCCTCAGTCAGGGTAAGTTTGCGTGTTGTGCGGTATAGAAGCTGTACGCCAAGCTCTTCTTCAAGCCGAGTGATACGTTTACTGACAACGGATTTGGTTAAGCCAACCTGCTCGGCAGCTTTGCTGAAAGAGCCTTGTTCGATCAGGTGGTAAAAAATCAGGAAGTCATCGGTGTTTCGCATTATTAGTATACTTTTTGCAACAATTTCTAGGGTTGTTGAATTATAGCAATTAAATGTCAGGTATTTAGTAAATGAATAAATTGAGGTGCTCGTTTTGCCCTGTTGATCACGTTAGTGATGACTGGATTAATAAGAAGTATTGCGGAAGAAAAGAAAGGCTTACCAAAGGGTAAGCCTATATCGACTTTGTGTATTACCTTTGATGATTAACCATTTACAAATTGCTGTAATGGAACACGGTCAGCCAACAAACGTTTATAGATCTGGTTACCAATTACACCACCGACAACGCCTGCGAAAGCAGCGGCAACCACTGCCATGAACAGTGTTAGCGGCTCGTTGAAGGCGATAGAGGCAAGCAGTCCTGGAATCGGTGCTGCACTGCCCGGGGCATCATTGATAATACCGAAGTAGGCGGCGATGGTACCTGCCATGGCACCACCCAGGAAGTTCGACATAAAAATAGGCACAGGGTTACGGGTTACGATATGTGCCTGGGTCAGAGGCTCCAGCATGACACTGATAGTGTTGCTGGATTTGCCAAGCTTGAGGCTGTGGAAAATATATCCGTTGGTAAACGAACCACCGACACAAGCGATGGCTGCTATCCCCATCGGCAAGCCCGTCAAACCGAGCATAGCTGTGAGTGCCATTGAACTTAGCGGGGATGTACAGACCATCTTAATTAAGCCACCTAGCAAGAAGCCCATAGCAAGCGGAGATAGCAGGGTAGCTTCGGTGATCATATTGGCCAGTGTGCCCATCAGCATATCCAGTCCCGGGCTGATGAAGATACCAAGCAGTCTGGCCAGCGGTGCCAGGGTCAAGACACCGACAATGACATCGACGCCTTCGGGAAGGTATTTCTTAAATAGCGGTGTTGCAAAAGAGAATAGGTAACCGGCAATGAAGCCCTCGAGGATCCCGAGGTTGGCCATGGCCAAACCTGTAACGATGGCAAAGACAGGTTGAACCCCCATTCGTAGCATGACGAGGGTAGCCGCTGCGACCCCCCCCATGCCACCAACCATGTTGCCAAAATCAGCCAGATACTCGATGCCAAGCAGGTTGCCCATTACATATTTGTGAATCGCTTCAACCAGAAAGGTCGCAATGGCGGCATCAGCAAGGCCACTCATAGCCGCACTGCCGTTGGGAGCCTTGAAACTGAATACTGAAAACAAGCCCAACGCTGCCAGTAGCGCAGCAATACCGAGGATAATTTCCATATTATTTCCTTATCATTTTTTTAGGGCGAACGAAAGCAGAGCTACGCCCAAAGTATTAAATTAATTGATGAATGAAGATAGAAGCTGAAATTAACCGGGATCGGGTATTGTGATTTTGAGGTGGAAGTTGAGTTTTGCCAGAGAGATGAAGTAAGCCATGCTTGACAGACTGTCAGCGTAAGTTTTACCTCAGGGGAGGAGTTGGCCTATACAAGCCGATAGTTTCTTCTTTGACAGAAAATGACTGTTCATAACGATCACCATGTCGAGACGTAGTTTAAATTAACTTTGATTCCTGTTGATTAACCTAACATAACTCTGTTGTATGATTTTTGAACTGCTTCATGTTCTGTTGTGAAAGCAGGTTTATATCCTTAAGGCGAGTCACATTGTTTTCCAAAAGTGTTAACGGATACGGTTGGGCAAAGCGTCGTTATCGCTATATATAAGAGAGGATAATCTCAGTTTTGATAGGGGCGGGCAGCTTGTTAAATAACACTTGGCATCGAGAGTCACAATATGTTACTTTTCTGCGCAATCTCAGGGGGCAGTATTACTGAGACATATGCGTTGT